>CAILUV010000035.1 GCA_903837555.1 uncultured Alphaproteobacteria bacterium | reverse complement strand
GGCCCTGTCGCTGAGCCCGGTGTCGGTATTCTGGTTCAACCGCGGTCTGGTGCTGATGAACCTGCGGCGTTTCGAGGACGCGCTTGCCAGCCATGAGAGCGCCCTGTCGCTGTCGCCAGATTATCCCGAGGCCTTGCAGGGCCGGGCCTCGGCCTGTTGCGAGATGGGGCGTTTCAGCGATGCTGTGTCCAGCGCCGATGCGGCTCTCAGGCTGCGGCCGGACTTTGCGGATGCCCTCTATATACGCGGTGTGGCGCTATGGCGGCTGAGAAGGTTCGAAGCCGCGCTGGACAGCTACAATCTTGCGCTGGGAATCACACCGGGCGCGCCGATGATCCTGAACAGCCGGGGCATCCTGCTCTGTTCGATGGGGCGTTACGAGACCGCACTGGAAAGTTTTGACGCCGCGCTGGCGCAGCAGTCCGGCCTGGTCGACGTGCAGGCCAATCGCGGCATCGCGCTGGCAAGCCTGCATCGCTATCAGGACGCCCTGGACAGTTTTGATCGCGCCCTGGCCATCAAGCCGGATTATGTCCAGGCCCTGACCAACAAGGGCAGCGTGCTAGCCGGCCTGGATCGTTTTGACGAAGCCCTGGACAGCTATGCGGCGGTTCTCAATCTGTCACCTGATGACAGCAATGCGCTGTACAACAGCGCCACCACACTTTCGCTTGCGGGGCGCCTTGAAGAAGCGGTGGCCCGGTTCGATGCCGCGCTGGCCGCCGACCCGCACCATCCCCATGCCCTTAGCGGCATGGCCGGCGTGGCGCTCGGTCTTTGCGACTGGGCGCGGACCGGCCCGCTATCGGACCGGCTCGCCGCGGCTGTGCGGGACGGCACATCGGTGGCGTCGCCCTTCATCTTGCTGGGTTATGGCGCCGATGCGGCGCTGCAACTGCGCTCTACGCAGATTTATCTCAAGGACATTGGTGCGCAGTGCCGCGAGGGCGCCCGCCCCGGCCCCTACAGTCATGACAGGATACGCATCGCCTATGTTTCCTCGGATTTCGGCGACCATCCGGTATCCCATCACCTGGTGCGGCTTATCGAGGGGCATGACCGCTCCCGGTTCGAAATCTCGGGCATATCGCTGGGCACCGATGACGGCAGCGCCGTCCGGGCGCGGCTGCTCAAGGCCTTCGATCATTTCACCGATGCCCGCCTGATGCAGGACCGCGACATTGCCGAGCTGATGCGCGCGCGCGAGATCGACATTGCGGTCGATCTGAATGGCCACACCCAGAACGGGCGGCCGGGGATATTTGCCCACCGGGCAGCGCCGGTTCAGGTCAACTATCTGGGCTATCCCGCCACCAGCGGATCAGCCTGCATGGATTACATCCTGGCCGATGCCGTGGTGGCGCCATTCGCCGACCAGCCGGTCTATAGCGAGGCAATCGTTCATCTGCCCGGCAGTTACTTCGTGCAGGACAAGGGCCGGACGTTGCCTGCGCCGCTTGCGCGCCCCGATGCCGGCTTGCCCGGAACCGGCCTCGTATTTTGCTGCTTCAACCAGAGCTGGAAGCTCACGGCGCCGCTGTTCGACATCTGGATGCGGCTGCTCGGCGAGGTTACGGGCAGCGTGTTGTGGCTGCGGGACGCCGGCGATACGGCGCGCGCCAACCTGCGACGTGAGGCCCAGGCCCGCGGGATCGATCCGGACCGGCTGGTTTTCGCCTGCAGCGCGGACTGGAACCAGCACATGGCCCGCCTGCAGCTAGCGGACATTTTCCTCGACACGCTTCCCTACAATGCCCATGCGACGGCCAGCGATGCGCTTTGGGCCGGTGTTCCGGTGGTGACCTGCAAGAGCGAGAGCTTTGCCGGGCGCGTCGGCGCCAGCCTGCTGCTGGCGGCGGAGCTGCCGGAACTCGTCACCGCGTCCCTTGCGGAATACGAAGCTCTGGCGCTGACGCTGGCGCGGGATCCGGCGGCGCTGGCCGCGTTGCGGGAAAAGCTGGCGCGCAACAAGGCAAAAGCGCCGCTGTTCGACACCGATCGTTCCCGCCGCAACCTGGAAGTGGCCTATCGCCGGATGACGGAACTGGCCCACCGCGGCGAGCCGCCGGCCAGTTTTTCCGTCACCGAGGCGGATCAGTTGGCGTTCTGAAGACTGTCGATGGCGAAGGCTTGCGGCGCGTCGCCGCGTTTGGCGGCCTCATGCATGGCGATATAGGCCGCCTCGATATGCCGCCGGAACAGGTCGGTATCGAACAGCGGGAATGTCAGCCGGTTCGCCGCCAGCTTCTGCTTCAACCCATCGATGAGGCTGGGGTCGCGCCCCAACCGGATCGCCAGGGCCTCGTAAGCGCTTTCGGATTCGGCAATCAGTTCCGGCAGTCCCACCGCCGTCAGCAGGCTGGCGGCGACCCGGCCGGGAAAGGCCGTGCCGCGGCAGGTGAGCAGCGGTACGCCCGCCCATAAGGCGTCGCTGGCGGTGGTATGGGCGTTGTAGGGCAGCGAATCCAGGAACAGGTCCGCCAGCCGCAGGCGTGCCAGGTGGCGTTCCAGCGCCACATTGGGCGCAAAGTGGAGACGATCGGGCGCAATGCCGTGACGCTGCGATTCCCGCGTCAGGTTTTCTGCAAAGGGCGGTTTGCTGTTCAGCAGCCACAGCACGCTTCCATCCACCTGCTTCAGAATGCGCATCCAGCCGGCGAAGATCGCAGGCGTGATCTTGTAGCTCTGGTTGAAATTGCAGAACACGAATCCGGTCTCGGGCAGACCCGCACTGTCGCGGCTGGGAACGGTTTTGGCGATGGCGCGCCTGGCGTCATTGGCCTGATAGCTGTGGGGCAGGGTGACGACCTTCTCGTCGTAAAAGCACTGCTCATCGGCCGGGATCACGACTTCATCGGCGATGATATAGTCCATATATTT
>CAILUV010000034.1 GCA_903837555.1 uncultured Alphaproteobacteria bacterium | reverse complement strand
TGCGGGCGGCTTCGCGGGCGGCGGCGGCTTCCACCACCTTGCCCACGATGGCTTTGGCTTCCGACGGGTGCTGTTCGAACCAGGCGCCAAGCTGGTCGATGATCGCGCCTTCGACGATGGGGCGCACTTCGCTCGAGACCAGCTTGTCTTTCGTCTGCGACGAGAATTTGGGATCGGGCACCTTGACCGACAGCACACAGGTCAGGCCCTCGCGGCAGTCGTCGCCGGTCAGCGCAGTCTTGTCCTTTTTGCCGTGGGGCATTTCCTCGGCATACTTGGTCACCACGCGCGTCAGGCCGGCGCGGAAACCGGCGACATGGGTGCCGCCGTCGCGCTGGGGGATGTTGTTGGTGAAGGCCAGCGTGCTTTCGTGATAGCTGTCGTTCCAGGTCATCGCGATTTCCACCGTGATGCCGTCCTTCTCCGACACGATCATCACCGGGGTGGGTATCAGTTGCTGCTTGGCGCGATCGAGGTATTCCACGAACGCCTTCAACCCGCCTTCGTAATGCAGCGTGATTTCCTTGGGCTCGACGCCGCGCCGGTCGGTCAGAATGATCACCACGCCCGAATTCAGGAAAGCCAGTTCGCGCAGCCGGTGTTCCAGCGTCCCGAAATCGAACTCGGTCTTGGTGAAGGTGGCGGGCGAGGGCAGGAAGGTTATCTCGGTGCCCTTTTTCCCCTCGGCCGCTCCGATTTCTTTCAGCGGCGCCACCGGATCGCCCATGCGAAACTGCATGTAGTGTTCCTTGCCGTCGCGCCAGATGCGCAGGTCGAGGAATTCGGACAGCGCATTGACCACGGACACGCCCACGCCATGCAGGCCGCCAGAGACCTTGTAGGCATTCTCGTCGAACTTACCGCCGGCATGAAGCTGAGTCATGATGACTTCAGCGGCGCTGACGCCCTCTTCGCTGTGGATGCCGGTGGGAATGCCGCGGCCATTGTCGCGCACGGTGCAGGAGCCATCCGGGTTCAGCATCACATCGATGCGGTTGGCATGACCGGCCAGGGCTTCGTCTACTGCATTGTCCACCACTTCATAGACCATGTGGTGCAGGCCCGAACCGTCATCGGTGTCGCCGATATACATGCCGGGGCGCTTGCGAACAGCATCCAGGCCCTTGAGGACCTTGATGCTGTCGGCGTTGTAGACGTTCATATTGGGTTCGGACATGTCAGTTCACCATTTCACTTTGTTGCCGCGCGAACATGCCGTCGCGGACTTCGAAGATTTCGGCTTTTGCGCCGTCAAACAGGGAGAGGTCGGTACCGGTCATCCAGGCCTGGGCGCCCAGCGCATGGACTTCCTCGAACAGGGCGGCACGGCGCACTGCATCCAGATGCGCCGCGATCTCGTCCAGCAGCAGGATGGGTGCCAGGCCTTCGCGGGCGCGCGACAGTTCACGCGCATCCGCCAGGATGATGGAAATCAGCAGCGCTTTTTGTTCGCCGGTGGAACAGTCCCGCGCCTCGGCGCGCTTGGCGGTGTGGCGCACCAGAAGGTCGGTGGTGTGTGGTCCCACCAATGTGCGTCCGGCTTCAGCGTCGCGCATGCGCGAGGCGGCCAGCATGTCGCGCAAGGCTTGCGCGCTGGAAAGATGCAGTTCGTCGCTGAGCGCCAGCGAGGCGGCGGGAAAGGCGCCGGCTTCGCCGCGTTCCTGCAGCGCCCCCGAAAGCCGTTCGACGGTGGCGGCGCGGGTTTGGGTGATCAGTACGCCGGCCTCAGCCATTTCATTCTCGAGTGCGTCCAGCCAGGCTGGATCGCGCGGGCCGTATTTGAGCAGCCGCGCCCGTTCGCGCATCGCGGTTTCATAGCGCGTGGCGGCGCGGGCGTGTCCGGCATCGAATCCCAGCACCAGCCGGTCCAGAAACCGCCGCCGTCCGCCCGCGCTTTCGATGAACAGGCGGTCCATGGCCGGCGTCAGCCAGATCAGTTGCACGACATCGCCCAGATCGGCTGAGCTTTGCGCCGGGGCGCCGTTCAAACGCACCTGGCGCGCGGCAGACCCACCCACCATGCCGGTGCCGATGTCATATTCGGTATCACCGCGCGCCACCGTGGCGGCCACCGCCCACAGTGTGTCGCCAACCGCCGGGCCCTTGCGAGTATGTTCCGCGAGTTTCGAGCCGCGAAGTCCGCGTCCCGGTGACAGCAGCGAGATCGCGTCCAGCACATTGGTCTTGCCTGCGCCATTGGGGCCGGCCAGCACCACCGGCGCGCCGCTGACGGCAAGCTCCCCGCTGGCGTAAGAGCGGAAGTTGGTGAGCCGCAGGCGCGTTACCGCCAGGCGGGAAACCGCCGCCTGGTCAACACGCATGTTGGCGGCAAGCGTCAAATCAGACCCTGAGAGGCATGAGGACGTAGAGCGTGCGCGGGTCCTCCGCATCTTCGATGATGGCGGGCGAACCGGCGTCCGACAGCAGGAAGCGCACTTCCTTGCCTTCGATCTGGCTGGTGATGTCCAGCAGGTAGCGGGCGTTGAAGCCCACTTCCAGCGCGCCGGCGCTGTAGGTGGCGCCGACATCTTCGGTGGCGGTGCCGCTTTCGGGATTGACCACCGACAGCGTGACCTTGTCCTTGGACAGGTTCAGCTTCACCGCGCGGGTCTTGTCGGCGCTGATGGTGGAGACGCGATCGACCGACTGGGCGAATTCGCGCGCTTCCAGCGCCAGGGACTTGTCGTTGCCCGACGGGATCACGCGCTCATAGGGCGGGAAGTTGCCATCGATCAGCTTGGAGGTCAGCTCCACGCCGTTAAAGCCGAACTGGATCTTGGTGTCGGACAGCGAGATGTCGATCGCGCCATCGGCATCGTCTAGCAGCTTGACCAGCTCGCCCACTGTCTTGCGCGGCACGATCACGCCCGGCATGTCGCCGGCGCCATCGGGCAATTCCAGCTCGTAGCGAGCCAGGCGGTGGCCGTCGGTCGCGACGGCGCGCATCACGGGCGGCTTGGCGTCCTTGGCGGCATGCAGGTAAATGCCGTTGAGGTAGTAGCGGGTTTCTTCCGTCGAAATCGCGAAGCGCGTCTTGCCGATGATGCGCTTGAGGTCGTCGGCCGCCAGGCGGAATTTGTGGGGCAGGGCGCCCGCCGCCATCTGGGGGAAGTCTTCGCGCGGCAGGCAGGACAGTTCAAAGCGCGACGTGCCCGCCGACACGGCCAGGCGGCCGCCTTCGCTGGACAGAAGCTCGACCTGAACCTGCGCGCCGTCAGGAAGCTTGCGCACGATGTCGTAGAGCATGTGGGCGGGCGCGGTGGCCGAACCGTTGCGCAGCACATCGGCGGGCAACGCCTCGACGATCTCGATGTCGAGATCGGTGGCGGTGAGCTTGAGCTGGCCCTTGGCCGCTTCGATCAGCACGTTGGAAAGGATCGGAATGGTGTTGCGGCGTTCCACGACGCTCTGCACATGGTTCAGCGCCTTGAGGAAAGCGCCGCGTTCGACGTTGATCTTCATGGTTGGACAGCCGCCTGTTAGACCCGCACCGGTGCGCGGAAATCGCGCCCGAAAATCCGTATTTTCTTGTGTTTGGGAAGGCCGCGAAGGACCCCAAGACTCAAGGGCCAGAACATAGCAGAAATGGCATCTGGAACCTAAAAAAAACACGCGGGAAACCGGGTTTCCCGCGTGCTTTCAAGGGTTCAAAAAGGCTGCTTTTCCAGCCTAGATTTCCGGCCTGCGCTGGAGCATCTGGCTGAGGAAATCGACCTCTTGGCGAAACAGCGTGTCTTCCTCGATCAGGGCCTCGATGCGGCGGCAGGCGTGCAGCACCGTGGTGTGGTCGCGGCCCCCGAAACGGCGCCCGATTTCGGGCAGCGAGCGGGTGGTCAGCTTGCGCGATAGATACATGGCCACCTGGCGCGGACGGGCGACCCGGCGGGCGCGCTGGGGCGAATGGAAGTCCTTCACGTCCAGCTTGTAGAATTCGGCCGTCTTGCGCTGGATGTCCTCGATGGAGGTTTTCACCCCCGGACCGGCACGCAGGCCCACCGCTTCCTCGGCCACGTCCAGCGTGACCGGCTTCTTGGTCAGGTCGGCATAGGTCGCCAGCTTGGTGAAAACGCCGATCAGCTCGCGCGGGGAGGCGTCTTCCAGGTCGGCGATACGCTCCAGCACGTTTTCGGGCAACACCACATCGGGCTTGTGACGGGTGAATTCGGTGGCGCGGGATTTGAGGATCGCCAGGCGCGTGTCGCGGTCGGGCTTGTCCAGGCCCACGCACAATCCGCCGCCCAGGCGGGATTTGACGTCGGCGCCCAGGCCTTCCAGCGCCTGCGGCGGGCGGTCGGCCGCGATCACCACTCGGCGGCGCAGGTCGGCAAAGGCGTTGACCGTATAGAGGAACTCCGACGCCGTCGCGGTCGAGCGGCAGATATGCTGCAGATCGTCGATGATCAGCACTTCGGCAGTGCGCAGCTCTTCCTTGAAGGCCAACGTGTCCTTGCGATAGAGCGCGCCCAGGAAGTGGCGCATGAAATCTTCGGCGCGCAGGAACAGCGTGCGCTTGCCGCGCTTGCGGAATTCCAGCGCCGCGGCGTTCAGAAGATGCGTCTTTCCGAAGCCGAACCCGCCATGGATGTACAGCAGCGGAATGTCGGATTGCTGGCCGTCGGCAAAGGCGCGTGCCGCGCCATGGCCGAACTGGTTGGCCATGCCGGGAATGAAGCTTTCAAAGGTCTGCTGGGGATGCAGCATCCGGTTCCACAGGCCCCGGTCATCCTCATTGGCACGGCTTTCGCCGCGCGGCGGCAGGTAGGAAACGCTGGCCGACGCGTCGGAAAGGCCCTGATGCTGGGCCTCGCGCGGAATGGCGCCGCTGATCACCGACGCCGGAATCGCGGAAATCACGATGGCCAGCGAGGCCGGCGTGAATCCTTCGGCCATGAAGGCCTTTTCGATGCGGCCGACATAATGGTTGGCCACCCAGTTGCGCACGAAGGGCTTGGCCGCGCCGATCTTCAACTCGTCGGAATCGAAGGATTCCAGATTCAGCGGTCCAATCCAGGCGTCGAACACCGGATCGCCCAACTCGCGCCGCATGCGTTCACGCACCGCCGCCCAGGCCGCGCGCCAGTCCGGCATAGATTTTCCTGCTTGCACCATCTCATTACCCGCTTTGTTTGGCCCTCGTTGGAGCCGTTTTTATTGCTGCGGCACGTATTCGTGTCCGCTGTCCGTCAACCTTGTCGCCAGGGCAGTCCGGACGCCTTCCAACCATTCATATTTCCGCGATGGCCTTCGCCATCGACATCGCCTTCAAAGCCGCCAGCGACATTGAAGGCCTGTTCGTAACCGGCCGCCGTCAGCGCAATGGCCGCGGCGCGGCTGCGCGCGCCCGAACGGCACAGCAGCAGCACGGGATCGGACTTGGCGGCGCCCGCAGCGCCCAGCGCCTGGGCTGCTTCCGCAAGGAAACCGGGATTTTGCGCGCCAGTGGGAAAACCCTGCCATTCGACGCAATGGACCCGGCGGCCCAGGTCTTCCAGGTCGGGCAGGCCGACGAAATTCCATTCTGCCACGGTCCGCACGTCGATCAGTTGGGCCTTGGGGTTGCCTTGCAGGCGGTCCCAAGCCTCGGCGGCGCTGATATCGCCGGCATAGTTGAAGGATGAGGGGGGAACCATGATGTGCTCTTGAGACAATTCGAGGACTGCCGGGGTCTTCGCCCAGCGCAAAAGGCCAGATTTTCGGGAATTCAGGGTCGATTATATTGGGTAGAGCGCTCGGACAGGCCAAGTGTACTGACGAATACTTCAGTTTTACTTGGCTTTGTCTTTTGCATCGTCTGCGCTCGCCCCAACTGTGGTTAAGATACGCCCAGCCTCGGGCCGCAAACAAGGGGACAAACTGCGAACAACGGCACTGATTCGAAAAATTTTTCGCTTTTGTGACGTATGCTAAATGGTTGTGACGTATACGGAAAATACAAATTATTCGCCAAACTTTTGCAAATCAGTCACTTAGCTGTGAATTGATCCGTGTTGCGGTGCCGAAATGTGGCTTTTGCGTGAACATCAGCACACGGACAAATAAAAAAGGCCCGGATATTGCTCCGGGCCTTGTTCCATTTCTGTAATCCCAAAGGATTACAGGGACATATTATTTCGCCAGCTTGCCGACGCGCTTGGTCAGGCGCGAAACCTTCCGGGAACCGGTGTTCTTGTGGAGGATGCCCTTGGACACGCCGCGCATGATTTCCGGCTCGGCGGCTTTCAGGGCGGCCAGGGCGGCCTTCTGGTCGCCGGAGGCGATGGCTTCCTCAACCTTGCGGATGAAGCCGCGCACGCGGGTCTTGCGCGACGTATTGATGGCCGTGCGCTTGGCGGTGGTGCGGACGCGCTTCTTGGAGGATGCGATATTCGGCATGGGCGGACCCTTATTTCCGTAAAAGAGGCGGGCATATAACCCCGGATGGCCCCGGGGTCAAACAAATACCGGTTTGCAGCTCACTCGTCCTTAAAGGCGGGTTTGCGCTTTTCGGCAAAGGCGGCCATGCCTTCCTTCTGGTCGGCCGTGGCGAACATGGCGTGGAACAGGCGGCGCTCGAAGTGCAGGCCTTCCGCCAGGCTGGTTTCCAGGGCGCGGTTGACCGCTTCCTTGACCATCTTGGCGGCGGGCGAGGACTGGGCCGCGATCTTGCCGGCGGCTTTCAGCGCTTCTTCGATGAGGAATTCGGCCGGAACCACGCGGGCCGCCAGGCCGCAGCTTTCGGCCTCCGCCGCGTCCATCATCCGCCCGGTGAGACACATGTCCATCGCCTTGGACTTGCCCACGATCCGGGTCAGCCGCTGGCTGCCGCCCAAGCCCGGCATGATGCCCAGCGTGATTTCAGGCTGGCCGAACTTGGCGGTCTCGGCGGCGATGATGAAGTCGCACACCAGCGCCAGTTCGCAGCCGCCCCCCAGGGCATGGCCCGCGACCGCGGCAATGATCGGCTTTTTCACCCGCGCGATGCGGTCGAACTGATCGCCGAACAGGTTTTCCCGGTACATCTGGGAATAGGTCTTGGGCTGCATCTCCTTGATATCGGCGCCGGCCGCGAACGCGCGGTCCGAGCCGGTGACGATAATGCAGCGGACCTTGTCATCGCGATCCCAGGCCTCCAGCGCGTCCGCCAGCTCGTTCAGCAGCGCGGTGTTCAGCGCGTTCAGCGCCTCGGGCCGGTTGAGCGTCGCGATACCCACCGCGCCTTTGATTTCCGTTTTGATATTCATGTCGTCCTCAGCTCTGGCATTTGGGGCAATAGAAGGTCGAACGGCCGGCCTGCACAAAGCGCTTAACTGTCCCCTTGCAGGTCCGTTTGCAGGGCAGGCCTTCGCGGTCATACACCAGAAAGTGATGCTGGAAGTTGCCGGGATCGCCGGTGGCCTGGGCATGGTCGCGCAAGGTCGAACCGCCGGCGGCGATCGCGTCTTTCAACACTTTCTTGATCGCGGCGACGAGGGGGGCGAGTTTTTCACGCGAGATCGCGCCCGCCAGTTTCTTGGGCGAGATATGGCTGCGAAACAGCGCTTCGCAGACATAGATGTTGCCAAGCCCCGCGATAGTGCGCTGGTCCAGCAGCGCCGACTTGATCGGCGTCTTCTTGCCGTCCAGCGCCCGGGCCAGATAGGCGGTGTTGAAATCCTCCGACAGCGGTTCGACGCCGATGGCGCGGAACAGCTTGTCCTGTTCGAGGGTCTTGGTATCCACCAGCGCCATCAGGCCGAAACGGCGGTGGTCGTTGAAGACGATGCGCGCCGGTGCATCCGTCTCGAACACCACATGGTCGTGCTTGCCGGTGCCCGCGCCGTCGGGCGCCATGTCATAGACATAGTTGCCGAGCTTGCGGCGTTTGCCATGGCTGTAGACGCTCATGCGTCCGCTCATCCCCAGATGGATCACCAGGGTTTCGCCGCTGTCCAGGTCGGCCAGTAGATACTTGGCGCGTCGATACAGTCGCGTGATCTTGCGACCCTGGGTGCGGGCCACGAAGTCCTGCGGGAAGGGAATGCGCAGGTCGCCGCGCCGCGTTTCCACATGGGTCAGGCGGTATCCTTCCATGGCGGGTGCCAGGCCGGCGCGCACGGTCTCCACTTCGGGCAGTTCGGGCATGAGCCCCTATAAATGGTCGCGGGGCCGGGCGGTAGCCTATGGCCCCCGTGGCGGGCTATGTTCCGGCCATGGCTGAAAAAACCGCCAGTTTTGGTTTTCGCGACGTGCCCGAGGGGGAAAAAGAATCCCTGGTGCGCGAGGTGTTTTCGTCGGTGGCGGCGCGCTACGACCTGATGAACGACCTGATGAGCGTGGGCGTCCACCGCATCTGGAAGGATGCGATGGTGGAGTGGCTCAATCCGCAGCCGGGTTGGACGTCACTGGATGTGGCGGGCGGCACGGGCGACATCGCCTTTCGCATCGCCGAGCTGGTGCGCGCGCGGGGCGGCGAGGCTGCCGTCACGGTTTGCGACATCAATGCCGCCATGCTGGGCGAGGGCGTGCGCCGGGCGAAGGAAAAAGACGAAAGCGGCATCGAATGGGTGTGCGGCAATGCCGAGGCGCTGCCGTTCCCCGATGCGTCGTTCGACAGCTATACCATCGCCTTCGGTATCCGGAACGTGACCCATATCGAAAATGCGCTGACCGAGGCGCGGCGGGTGCTGAAACCCGGCGGGCGTTTCCTGTGCCTGGAGTTTTCCAAGGTGGAAGTGCCGGGCCTGGACACGCTGTATGACGCCTATTCCTTCAAGCTGATGCCCAAGATCGGCGGGCTGGTGGCGCAGGACGAGGATTCCTATCGCTATCTTGCCGAAAGCATCCGCCGCTTTCCGCCCCAGGCGAAGTTCGCGTCGATGATTTCCGATGCCGGTCTGGACCAGGTGAAGGTGCGCAATCTGTCGGGCGGCATCGCCGCCATGCATTCGGCCTGGCGTCTTTGATGACATCGCTTTCCAGTTTTCTGCGTCTCGTGCATGCCGCGCGGCTGCTTGCCGGGCCTGCGCTCGCGTTTCGCGCCGGGAAGCCTGACGCCGGAACCCGGCTTTCGGCTGCGCTGGAACGGCTGGGCCCGCCTTATGTGAAGCTGGGCCAGATGCTGGCGACCCGGCCCGACATTGTCGGCCCCGATGTCGCGACAGCGCTGGAACATCTGCAGGACCGCCTGCCGCCCTTTCCGGACAGCACGGCCCGCGCCGAGGTCGTGCGTGCCTTCAACAAGCCGGTTGAGGCCCTGTTCTCCAGCTTCGGCGCGGCGCTGGCGGCGGCGTCGATTGCGCAGGTTCACCGCGCCCAGACCAGCGAAACGCCGCCCGTGCGTGTGGCGGTGAAGATTTTGCGCCCCGGCGTGCGCGAGGCGTTCGCCCGCGACCTGCGGGCTTTCGCGTTTTTCGCGCGCCTTGCGGAAGCATGTTCCATCGAAGCGCGACGGCTGCGCTTTGTGGCGCTGGTCGACACGCTGGCGCAAAGCGTGGCGCTGGAACTGGATCTGCGCATGGAAGCGGCGGCGGCGTCCGAATTGTACGAGCGCACGCGCGGCGAGGCGGAATTCCGCGTGCCCCATATCGACTGGGCGCGCACATCTTCGTCGGTCCTGACCAGCGAATGGATCGACGGCGTTTCGGTGCGCGACACCGCCGCGCTGGCGGCGGCGGGCCGCGATCCCAAGCACGTCGCAGTGCTGGTGATGCGCAGCTTCCTGACCCAGGCGCTGCGCGATGGCTTTTTCCACGCCGACATGCATCCGGGCAACCTGTTCATCGACAATGAGGGGCGGCTGGCGGCAGTGGATTTCGGCATCATGGGCCGGCTGGACGCCGACATGCGCCGTTTCATGGCTGGCACGCTGGCGGGATTTCTGCAGCGTGATTACCGCCGCGTGGCGGAGCTGCATTACGAAGTGGGCTTTGTACCCACCACCCATGCCATCGAAACCTTCGCCCAGGCCCTGCGGGCAATCGGCGAGCCGATTTTCGGTCGCAGCGCCCGCGATGTTTCCATCGCGCGCCTGCTGGGGCAATTGTTCGAAACCACGCGACGCTTCGACATGCAGGCACAGCCGCAACTGATGCTGCTGCAAAAGACCATGGTGGTGGTGGAAGGGGTTTGCCGCGGGCTCGATCCGGATTTCGACATCTGGGACGCGGCGCGTCCGGTGGCGGAAAAATGGGTGGCGGTGAACATGGGGCCCGAAGCGGCGCTGAACCGCGCCGGCGAGACCTTCGGCGCACTGGGCAAGCTGGCGCAGGACTTGCCGCAACTGGTGCGCAATGCCGAAGAATTGTCGCAGATGGTGGCGGAAGGCGGCGTGCGGCTGCATCCTGACACTGCGATCCAGATTGCGGCCGAGCAGGAACGGCGCAGCCGTCCGACGCGGGTCGCACTGATCGTGGTGCTGGGCGTGATCGCGGCCGCGCTACTCTTCGCGCTGCAGCGGCTTGTTTGACAGGATCACGAAGCGCGCCGTCAGCGTGATCGCGGCCACTAGCAGTCCGACCGCCAGTCCCAGCCAGATACCAAAGCCCTGCATCCCAAACGTGAAGCCCAGCAGCAGGCTGGTCGGCGCACCCACCAGCCAATAGGACGCGCCCGCCAGCCACATGGGACCGGCGGTGTCCTTAAGGCCGCGCAGGCTCATGGAGGCGGCAACCTGGATGCCGTCCACCACCTGAAAGGCCGCGCCAACCAGCAGGAAGGTGCCCGCCAGCGCCAGCACACGGGCATTCTCCGGGATATCCGGCAGCCACAGGGTCGCGATCTGGCGTGGCCAGACCAGCAGCACCACCGCCATGGCGCACATGAAAACGCCTGCCATGGCGATGGCGGTGTAGCCGGCGCGCCGTGCGCCCGCGGCATCGCCCGCGCCCGCCGCCAGCCCAACGCGCACGGTGGCGGCCAATCCAATGCCCAGCGGCACCATGAAGGTGATGGAGGGAATGGTGATCGCGATCTGGTGCGCCGCGAGGGCGTCAAGGCCGAAGAGTCCCACGGCCAGCGCGGCGCCGTTGAACAGCGCCACTTCGAACACCATGGTAATGCCTATGGGCAGGCCCAGCCGGAACAGCTCGCGGAAGGTTTTCCAGCCCGCCTGCGTCAGCCGGTGGAGAATGTGGTAGCGGCGCAGCGCCGGAAAACCCAGCGTGATGGCCAGCATCACCACGAAGGCAAAAATGTTGGAGCTGGCGCTGGCAATGCCCGCGCCGAATATGCCCATGCGCGGGAAGCCGAAATGGCCGAAGATCAGGGCGTAATCGGCCAGCGCGTTGAACGCGATCGCCAGGCCCAGCACCACCATGGGCGGCACCGCATGTGACAGGGCTGTCGAGAAACTGCGCAGCACCTGAAAGCCCAGCGCGAAGGGCAGGCCTATTGCCAGCGCCGAGGTGAAGATCGCGGCATCCGCCGCCAGCGCCGGGTCCTGGCCGAAGAACAACAGGATCGGCTGGGTGAGGAACATCATCCCCATCAGCGGCAGCGAGACGAGGGCGACAGACCACAGCCCCATGCGCACGGCGATGCGCACTTCGTGGCGGTCGCGGCCTTCCCTCGAGTTGTTGTGCTGGCCCTGAATGTGCGCGATCACCGGCGCCACCGCCATGGGCACGCCGCAGCCCACCAGCCAGAGCAAGAAATAGACGGTGTTGCCCAGGGCGCCCGCCGCCAGTGCTTCCTTGCTGTAATGGCCCAGCATGATGGTGTCGGTGGCCAGGATCGCCATCTGCGCCAGTTGAGTGGCAGCCAGCGGCACAGCAAGCCGCAAAAGCTCGCGGCTTTCCAGTATCCAGGCAAGACGGTGATGGGCAGAGGGGGTATCGGGCAGGACTGTCATGACATGCTGTGCTGTTGGGCGGGAGGGTATAGCGGACTTCCCGGACTTTGCGCAGTGTGATTGCCGGCCTATAAAGGAAGAAAAAATGGGGTTGCCGTGAACCGCAAGCAGCGCCGCGCCAGCAAAATTGCACCCGAGCCGGTGGATGTGGCGAATATCTTCGCCCATGCGGCGCAGTTCCATCATGCCGGACGGCTGGGCGACGCCGAGCAGCTTTACCGCCGTGTGCTGGCGGTGGAACCGCGTCATGCCGACAGCCTGCACCGTCTGGGCGTCATCGCCTATCAGGCGGGGCAACCGGCGGCGGCGGCCGATCTGATCGGCAAGGCAATCGCGCGGAATAATAACGCGGCGCCTTATCATGCGCATCTGGGATTGGCTCTGGCGGCGCAGGGCAGATTGGCAGAGGCGGTCGACGCTTGCCGCGTAGCGCTGAAGCTCGATCCGGCGCAACCAGATATCCAGAACAATCTGGGCGTGTTCCTGATGCAGATGGGCGAATGGGAGGCTGCGGCGGATTGTTGCCGCCAGGCCATCGCATTGGCGCCGGGGCTGGCAGACGCGCATGGCAGTCTGGGCATCGCGCTGCGAATGACGGGAAAGCTTGATGCAGCAATTGCGAGCCTGACCCAGGCGCTGGAGATGAACCCGCATCAGCCCGACGTGCTTGCAAGTCTGGCTTTGGCGCATCTGGCTTTGGATAATCGCAAGGCCGCGCTGGACGCGGCGTTGCGCGCGCTGGCGCTGGAAGAGACGCCGCAGACCCGCCGCCTGTTCGTGCAATGCATCAAGGATTTGCGCTTTGATGGAGATGCGAACATGCTTCGCCCCTGGCTATTGCGCGCGTTGAAGGAAAATTGGGACCGCCCCGGCGATCTGGCGCGGGTGAGCGCCGAACTTGTCCGCCAGGGTGACGACCCCGCGGAGGATGAGCTGCTGCTGACGCTGCTGTGTCTGACGCCCAACCTCGATGTGGTGCTGGAAAGCAGGTTGACGGGGGCGCGGCGAGACTTTTTGCGCGCTATCACCGAAGGTGAGATTGCGGTGTCCGCATTTCACGCCGCGCTGGCGCAGCAGTGTTTCATCAATGAATATGTTTTTGCCCAGAGCGATGAAGAAATCGCGCAAGTAACAGCGCTGCGCGAGCGCGTGAGCGCCGCTCTGGAGAGCGTTGCCGACATTACGCCTGCGATGCTGGCGGCGCTGGCGGCCTATGTGCCGCTGCACGCGCTGCCGCAACCCGAACGGCTGCTGGCGAAATCCTGGCCGGGCGTGGTCGAGGACATTCTGACCCAACAAGTGCGTGAGCCATGGGAAGAAAGGCGGTTGCGGGCGGATATCCCGCGCCTGACCGAGATCGACGATGCGGATTCCGTCCGGGTGCGGGATCAGTATGAAGAAAATCCCTATCCGCGCTGGGTGCGGGCGGGTACTGCCGAGCCGCAGGACGCCACCACGCATCTGCGCCACAATTTTCCGCATGTCGCGGTGTTGCCGGTTGGCGATGCGGGCGGTCTCGACATACTGATTGCCGGGTGCGGCACGGGGCGCAACGCCATCGAGACCGCGCGGAAGTTCGCGGGCGCGCGTGTCCTTGCGGTGGATATGAGCCTGAACAGTCTTGCCCATGCCGCGCGCAAGACCCGCGAGGCGGGGCTGAGTGTCGAGGGTGGTCTGGCCATCGACTATGCGCAGGCCGACCTGTTGAAGCTGGGCGCGATGGATCGCCGTTTCGACCTGATAGAAGCGGTCGGTGTGCTGCATCACATGAAAGACCCGCTGGCGGGCTGGCGCGTTCTGGTGTCGTTGCTGCGCCCGGGCGGGGTGATGCTGCTGGGTTTCTACAGCGACGTGGCGCGGCGGGATCTGCCCCGCCTTGCCGGTTCCAGCGCCGACGATATCCGCCGCGCGCGGCAGCGTCTGCTCGAAAGCGGCGAGCAGCGCGAGATGCTGGCCGCCTCGGCGGACTTCCACACCACCAGCACCTGCCGCGATCTGCTGTTCCATGTGCAGGAAAGCCGGTTGACGCCGGCGCAGATCGGCGAGTTTCTGCGCGAGCAGAATTTAACGCTGCTGGGATTCGCGCTGGACGAGGCAGACCTGGCCGCATACCGCGCGCGTTTTGCGGACGATCCCGCTGCCGTCAGTCTGGACAACTGGCAGAAGTTTGAAACGGACAATCCCGATACCTTCGCGGGCATGTACCAGTTTTGGGTGCAGAAACCGGCATGACGCTCAACATCGCCCATCGCGGCGGCGCGGCGCTGTGGCCGGAAAACACGCTGCCCGCCTTTGCCGATGCCATCGCCAGTGGTTGCGACGGGGCTGAGCTGGATGTGCAGTTGTCGCGCGATGGCGCGGTGGTGGTGTATCACGATTTTCATCTGATGGCGGGCGTGGCCCGCAAGGACAGCGCCTGGCTGGTTGAGCCCGGGCCGCGCATCAAGGATCTGTCGCTGGCCGCGCTGCGGCAATTCGAGGTCGGCAGGCCCCAGCCCGGAAGCGCTTATGCGCAGGCCCATCCGTTGCTGACGCCGGTGGATGCCGTGGTCCCGATGCTGGCCGATGTCATTGCGCTGGCAAAAGCGGCGCCGCGCCCCTTTGACCTGTTGGTGGAGTTGAAATGCGACGCCAGCCCTGACAGCGCCGATCCGCTTGAACTGGCCGATGCGGCCTATGGCGTCGCGGCCGCGGAGGGGTTTCTTTCCGGCGTGATCTTTGTTGGTTTCGACTGGCGGGCGCTGGCGCGCATCCGCCAGCGCGGTGCACCCTGCTGGTTCACCACCGACCGGTTGGCGGGCGATGCCCGGCCAGCAATCGACGCCATCGTGAAGGCAGACGGGCAGGGCTGGTTTCCGCATTTTTCGGATGCGAGCCCTCAAAGCGTCGATTATGCGCGGTCAAAAGGCCTGAAAGTCGGAGCCTGGACCGTCAACAGCGTGGGGGACATGGAACGGCTGAAGGACCTGGACGCGCTCTGCACCGTCCGGCCCGACCTGCTGGCCAGCCTGTATTAGGCTGGCTGCGGGAACTTCTCGCGGGCCTGGCCGTTGATTAGCCAGATTTTCGCGGGAGATTTCATGCTTATCAATATTATTGTCGTCCTGATCGTCGTCGGTGTCCTGCTTTGGCTGGTCAACAACTACATCCCTATGGACGGCAAGATTAAGTCCATTCTCAATGCCGTCGTCGTGATCTGCGTCGTGATCTGGCTGCTGCAAGCCTTCGGCGTTATCGGGTCGCTGAACAGCGTCGGCATACGCTAGTACCTGGCCGTTCGCTTTCGCTCACGGCGTTACTCGCTCGAAATGGTCCGCAGGACCATTTCGTTCGCCGCTCTGCGCTGCAGAGCGGCGAACCGCTCATAACCCCTCGAACAACGCCGTCGACAGATAGCGTTCCGCGAAGGACGGGATGATCGCCACGATCGTCTTGCCGGCGTTTTCGGGACGCGCGCCCACTTCCAGCGCTGCGGCGATGGCTGCGCCCGACGAGATGCCTACGGGAATGCCTTCGACCTGCGCCGCCTTGCGCGCCGTCGCCAGCGCGGTCTCATTGGAGATGGTGATGACTTCGTCGATCACCTTGCGATCCAGGATGGCGGGCACGAAGCCGGCGCCGATGCCCTGAATCTTGTGCGGGCCCGGCGCGCCGCCAGAAAGAATGGGGCTGTCTTCGGGTTCCAGTGCGATCATCTGCACCGAAGGTTTTTTGGCCTTCAGCACCTGGCCGACGCCGGTGATGGTGCCGCCGGTGCCGATGCCGCTGATCACGATATCGACCTTTCCGTCCGTGTCGTTCCAGATTTCTTCGGCGGTGGTGGTGCGGTGAATTTCCGGGTTGGCGGGATTTTCGAACTGCTGCGGAATCACCGTGCCGGGATGCTGGGCCACCAGCTCATGCGCGCGGGCGATGGCACCCTTCATGCCCCTGGCCGCTTCGGTCAGTTCGATCTGCGCCCCCAGGATCATCAGCATCTTGCGGCGTTCCAGCGACATCGATTCCGGCATCACCAGGATCAGCTTGTATCCCTTGGCGGCGGCGACGAAGGCCAGCGCGATGCCGGTATTGCCGCTGGTCGGTTCGATCAGAACATTCTTGCCGGGCGAGATGATGCCCTGCTTTTCAAGCGTCTCGATCATGTTGACGCCGATGCGGTCCTTGACCGAGGAAATCGGATTGAAGAATTCCAGTTTCAGCAGAATGTCAGCCTTAGCGCCGGCTTCGGCGGGCATGCGCTTGATCCGCACCAGCGGCGTGTCGCCGATGGTCTGGGTGATGGAGTCATAGATGCGTCCGCGTCCCGGTTTGCCTTGTTCCATGATCACTCTCCTTAAATTGTGAAATCTGCGCTGGTTTCGATGCCGGCATCGACGCCGGCGGTACGGGCGCGCTGGCAAAGGTCTTCGATCGAAACTGAATCCAGCCGCGTCATCAGTTCTTCCTGCAAGGTCACGACGAAAGGCGCGACGATACGCATCCCCAGGTCGGAGCGGGGCGAGTGCTTTTCCTCGTCATCCTCGATGCTTTCGGCGACGCGCACGACATCACCCACCGAAATGCGGCGGCGTTCGCGCGCCAGGCGGTAGCCGCCGCGCGGTCCACGCACGCCTTTCAGAATGCCGGCGCGCACAAGCTGCTGCATCACCTGTTCCAGATAGCGCTGCGGCACGCCCTGCCGGGCGGTGATCTCCTTGGCCTGTACCGGTTCGGGCCGGGCATTGAAGGCGATGTCGATCACCGCTTCCAGCGCCAGAAGCGTCTTGCGTGACAGCTTCAGCATTACGCCCCGTCTTTTATCAAAGAGGCTTTCATGCCGGTAGAGCCGAAGCCGCCCGCGCCGCGTTCGCTGTCGCTCAAGGAGTCGACTTCGACCAGATCGGCCTGTTCGTGGCGGGCGATCACCATCTGGGCGATCTTCATACCGCGCGTAATCCTGAAGACCGTGTCGCTGTGGTTGATCAGGATGACCTTGATCTCACCGCGATAGTCGCTGTCGATGGTGCCGGGTGAATTCAGGCAGGTGATGCCGTGGTTCAGCGCCAGGCCGGAACGCGGGCGCACTTGCGCTTCCACGCCCGGCGGCAGTTCGATGGCAATGCCGGCGGCAACCGCCATGCGGGCGCCGGGTTTCAGTTCGATATCGGCGTCGATGGCGGCCAGCAGGTCGAGCCCCGCCGAACCCGGCGTGGCGTAATGGGGGAGGGGCAGGTCCGCCCCGTTTGCGAGCTTCTTGATTCCGACTTTCATGCCGCCCCTTTGAGCTTTTGCGCGATGCGCGCGGCAAGCCGTGCGCCCACTTCGTTCTTGGTCATTTCGGGCCAGTCTTCGACGCCGGCTTCGCTGACCAGATGCACCCGGTTCCTGTCGCCGCCCATAACATCGCCGGATACATCATTGGCGATGATCCAGTCCGCGCCCTTGCGGCCGCGCTTGGCCACCGCATTGGCCACCACGTCATCGGTTTCGGCGGCAAAACCGACCACCAGTTTGGGGCGCGCCGCATGGGCGGACAGGGTCGCCAGAATGTCGGGGTTCTCCACCAGCTTGATTAGCGGCACGACACGGTCGGTCGATTTCTTGATCTTGCTGTTGGCGGCGAAATCGGGGCGCCAGTCGGCCACGGCGGCGGCCATCACCAGCACATCGGCGGGCAGGGCGGCTTCGCAGGCCGCCAGCATTTCGCGCGCGGTGGTGACGCGCTGCAGTTTCACGCCCTGCGGCGCAGCCAGCGATACGGGGCCGGAGATCAGCGTCGTTTCAGCACCGGCCCGCGCCAGCGCGTCGGCAATGGCATAGCCCTGCTTGCCGCTGGAATGGTTGGCCAAGAAGCGCACCGGGTCGACCGGCTCGCGCGTCGGACCGGCCGTGACCAGCGCGCGCAAGCCCGCCAGCGGCCCTTGCACGGCCAGCGTCTGCTCGATGGCAGCGACGATTTCCAGCGGCTCGGCCATGCGGCCGGGGCCGTATTCGCCGCAGGCCATTTCGCCGTTACCCGGACCCACGAACAGCACGCCGTCTTTCGCCAGGGTTTCGCGATTGCGCCTGACCGAAGCGCTTTGCCACATGCGAACATTCATGGCGGGCGCCATCAGCACGGGCTTGTCGGTGGCGAGCAAAGCCGTGGAC
The DNA here is from genome assembly GCA_903837555.1 of uncultured Alphaproteobacteria bacterium. Taxonomy (GTDB): domain Bacteria; phylum Pseudomonadota; class Alphaproteobacteria; order Micropepsales; family Micropepsaceae; genus Rhizomicrobium. Next base: position 12,144 of record CAILUV010000034.1, on the reverse strand, counting down.
GCCAGGTCGCCCGCCAGACCGTTCGCCATTTTCGCCATCAGGTCGGCAGTGGCCGGCGCAACCACGACCAGGTCGGCGCTGCGCGAAAGCTGGATGTGACCCATCTGGGCTTCGTCGGTCAGGCTGAACAGATCGGAATAGATTTTTTCGCCGGTGAAGGCGGAGACCGACAAGGGGGTGACGAATTCCGCGCCGGCCTTGGTCAGAATGGCGCGGGTGGTGACGCCGCGCTCGGCGAGGCGGCGTACCAGCTCCAGCGACTTGTAGGCCGCAATGCCGCCACCAATGATCAGAAGAACGCTTTTGCCGCGCACGCTTGGGAAATCCACGATTGTTGGATGGAGTATATAGCAAATCACGGCAGGTTAATGTAGTTCACGCATAAACTTATGAAATAACTGGGAAAATTGTCGGTTAAGCCTGCATTCATGTGGCCCTGCCATGCTTTGCGCATGGCGATGACCACAGGTGACCTTTATCGTTTGGCGGGCAACCTTGCGGCCGAGCATGGCAAGGCAGCGTCCGATTACGCCAGCCGCGCTGTCATGACCCTGGAAGCGGAAGGCGCTCATGAGCGGGCCCAGTTCTGGTTCTTGATGCTGGTTCTGCTGGGTGACATTCATTCAGGCCGTGTCGACCCCGAACAGCGCATCACCATCCACTAGTCCAAAGTTCCGGCAAATGCGTTAGCATCCTTGCACGCATAGGGGACTGTCATGCCGCTTGATCCGCTGGTGAAAGCCTTTCTGGACAGGGCCGCCGCTATTCCGCGTCCCAAGGACTGGGACGTGCCGCCCGTCATTACCCGCCAGTCTTTCGCCGCGATGCTTGGGCTGACCGCGCCGCGCGATGTGGCAGTGGGCAAGGTCGACAATTTCACCATCCCCGGACCGGGCGGCGACATCCGCGCCCGCAGTTATGCGCCGGTGGCGGCCAGTGGGCCGATGCCGGGCCTGATCTATTTCCATGGTGGTGGTTTCGTCGCCGGAAGTCTTGAGAGCCATGATGGGCTGTGCCGTCTGCTGGCCTCGGAAGGCGGCTTGAAGGTGATCGCGGTCGATTATCGGTTGGCGCCCGAGCATGTTTTTCCCGCCGCGCTGGATGACGCGCTGGCAAGCGTGCAGTGGATCGAGGCCAACGCCACGGCGTTGGGCCTGGATGCCGGGCGGCTGGCAGTAGGTGGCGATAGCGCCGGGGCGATGCTAGCGGCAATTGTCACGCAATTGCTGCGCGACAAGGGCGGCGTGAAGCTGGCTTTCCAGCTTCTGATGTTCCCCAACACCCAGATCGGCGGCGATACGTCGTCGTTGAACGAATTCGCGGTGGGCTATTTCCTGGAACGCCGGGCTATCGAATACTTCCATTCGCTTTATCTACCCGCGGATACCGACCGCAACTCGCCCAAAGTCTCGCCGTTGCGCGCCCGGGATTTTACGAGCCTGCCGCCGGCCTATGTGATGCTTGCGGGCTATGACCCGTTGCATGACGAAGGCCTGGCCTATGCCGAAAAACTGCGGGGGGCGGGCGTGAAGGTCACCATCGCCGATTATGCCGATATGGTGCACTGTTTTATCTATCTGCAGACCGTGCTGCCGCAGGCGCATGACGCCATCAGCCGCGCCGCGCGCGCGGTGCGTGAAGCGCTGGACGCTGCCTAGTTCAGAATTCCCGCCGGATCGAGAGCCATGCCGATGGCGCTGCGGATCTCATTGTCCGCCGCATCCGTCTTGATGGTGCGCGCGGTCAGCACGTCCAGCGCGGCCTGACGGATGGCCTGGGCCTGCGCGACATCGCCATTGAGTTGCCGCGGATACAGGAAGGTGCAGGTCAGATCAGCGCCATCGTGGCGCGCGCCGGTTATCTGCGTCAGCACCAGGCCGTGGGCATCGGCACACGGCGCGTGATGGCGCATCGCCTGATCCAGGGCGCTGCGCAGCGCGGTATACAAGGCCGGTAGTTCGGACCAGGTCGCGCTGGCCACAAGTTGGTCGACCGTCACGCCCCGATCCAGGAGTTGCGAGCGATAGTCCGGTGTTGCCAAGCCATCCCATGTCGATGCCCCAAGCCGTCTGGCCCGCGCGGCGAACCGCTTGCGCGCGATATCGACGTCTGCTGCGGGTCCGTTGAATGTGATGCTGAAGGCTGCCGGGCTATGCTGCGGCTGGTGCAAGCCGCGCACTATGCTGGCGAAGCGCTGCGTCAGCGTCGGCGCGCGCGTCATGGCCGCAAGATTTCGGTGGAAACGGGTTTCATCGCCATCGGATAGCTGCATGACGACATGCGCCACGCCGTCGCGTTGTGTTTCGCGCATGGCGGCGAGCCCGCTGGCAAAGTCGGGAAACAGGACATGGAGATGCGTAGCGCGTGCGGGGAGCGCGCGCACCCGCAGGGTCGCAGCCGTGATGATGCCAAACGGGGATGCCCGCAACAGGATGCCGGAAAGAAGGCCTTTGGGAGTGGCAATCCGCACATCCATGACATCGCCAGTTCCCAGGTCCTGCGTGATCCAGTCCCCAAGCATGGGGAATTCCTGCGCGCTGAACATCATGCCGCGCGCCGCAAGTTGCCGCGCCAGATCCGCGCTGGCGATTCCGGCTTGCGCTTGCGCGACGCCGGATACGGCGTCCAATGAAAGAATGTCCGCCATGCCGCCAAGATCGAGAACCCCGAAGGCAGCATGCCTGCCGTCTTTGCTGCCGACTGCGACGCCTGCTTCACCGCAGATGTTCAGCACCGCGAGAATTTCCGCTTCGCTTCGTGGGCGAAAAACCGCATCGGGAACGTACGTAAAGTCGCCGTTGCGCAGCCGCAGCGTTGCGGCAGCATCTCGCGTTACGGCATGTGCCTGGCGCGTCTGGTCGTCGAGGCACAAGCGCTCAGCCAGCAGCGCAGAAAATTTCCGCCGCGCCGGTTCGGCAAGCCGGGAAGGCGGCACGTTCGACTCCCCACGCGGGCGTGCGGGCGTGGCCAGAAGCGCAGGCATCCCCAAGGATTGCGCCAACCAGCGCCAGGCCGGTTCGGTGGGCGCGCTTTCGATGTCCCAGCGAATCCATGGTGTCATGGCGCAAGCTTAGCGCAAAAGCGGCTCAGACCCTTAAGTTCAGCGCTCCGGCGTGAACTTCGAATGTGGCCGGCAGCACGCCGGCGCTTTCGCCATCGGTTTCCACCGCCACAGGGCCACTGGTGTCCAGCGTAGGGGCGGCGGTCAGCCGCGCCGAGCGCAAGCGCCGCCCGGCGGACTTCATAGATTTGAGCACCCGGCGGCGGGTTTCACCGGCGGAAACCTCCACGTCCAGAAGTCCGCCGAAGGGCGACAGCTTCACGCTGGAGATGCCCGCGATCTCGTCATAGCCCGATGCGATCAGGCGCACCCGGCAGGTCCGCCATTGCAGCAATGCCGCCATCCTGTGCCAGCCAAGCGCGAAGCGATGGCCGAAGAAGCGTGCGATGCGTGCGGTTCCCAGCGAGCGGGCGATGGTGCCGCTTAACCCGAAACTGGCGGCGCCCAGGAAATAGCGCGACACCGGCACGCCACTTTCGCTGAGGCAGGACACGCGCGCCACATCCACCTTGCGCACCTGCGCCTGCCGCAAATGCGCGATCCCGGCCCGCCAGCCCGGCAGCAATCCGAACTTGCGGCACAGGGCGCTGTCATGGCCACTATGCACAAAGCTGAAGGTCGCGTCGGGACAAACGGATGCGCCGCGGTCAAAGAATCCATTTAGGGCTTCGTTGATAGTGCCGTCGCCGCCTACCGCGATGATTTCCATGTGACCGTCGCGCAGGGCGTCGCGTACCATATGGGCGGCCTGGGCGGGCGCGGCGGTGACGAAGAAGGACATGAGCGGGAAGACGCGCTCCAGCGCTTCCTCGATTTCGCGCCAGTCCTGTCCGGTCTGGCCGCCCGCCGAATTGGGGTTGAAGATCACAAAGGCCGTCATGCCGTCGTCCTGTAGAGTGGATCGAGGCTGTCGATTTCACGCGCCTTTTTGTCGTCGTTCCAGCCCAGATGCGCCGCCATCACATCCGCAACCTTCCGGATCGCAGAGGGCTTGGGTGGGCCGAACTGGCCCAGCGCGGTGCGCCGCATCACCATGTCTTCCAGCGTCAGAACCATTTCCTCCTCCAGCGCCAGGCGCACCTGCGCCAGCGTGTCGCCGCTTTTGTCCAGTGCCACCAGGTCGGTCAGCCTGGCGCCCTTCAGGGCGGCGGGCAGGCGCGCGCCCAGCATATGCGCCATGTTGCGCACGGTCGAAATGCCCGGCCAGGTTTTCTGATAGCCGCGCACCATCTCGTCAAAGCGGTCGAACCGGCCGCCGGGAAGGGGTGTGGTCGCGGTGGCACAGGCCCTGGCTTTCTTGCCCAGCTTTTTTGCCACCGCGTCGGTGATGGTCTGCGCCAGGGCGCGCGAGGTCGTCCATTTTCCGCCCAGCGCCGAGAACACGCCATCAAGCTGTTCGTCCTTGCCGTGATCCACCAGTTCCGAGCGGCGGCTGACATTGTAACTGTCTTTACTACCGTCGCTGACCAGGGGGCGCAGGCCGGCATAGAAAAACTTGACATGCTCCACGCCCAGTCCCGCGGACGGCAGATGCTTGCGAAAGCCGTCCAGCAGAATTTCGACATCGCTTTCGCTTACGCCAACACTGGAGGGATCGCCGCTGAACGGCGTGTCGGTGGTGGCCAGCAGCGTATGACCGCGCCAGGGCAGGGCGAACAGGTGGCCGTTGCCGGCTTCTATGGTCAGCGCTGCCGTGCTGATCTGCGGCACCAGTAGATGGATGCCCTTGGACCGGATCAGCTTGTGCGCCGCCCTGTGGCCGGTCGCCTGTTCCAGGAACAGGTCGGCCCAGGGCCCGGCGGCCACCACAACCGTCTTGGCCCGGATATCGAACGCCGCCCCGGTCATCACTTCATGGACGGTGACGCCTTCGACTTTACCGTCTTTCAGCAACAGCCGATCGGCAGAGACATAATTGGCGATGGCCGCGCCATGCGCATCGGCGTCGATCAGGCATTCCAGCGCGATGCGTTCGGGGGAATACATCTGAGCATCGTGATATTCGAACGCGCCTTCAAAGCCCTCGCCGGCCAGCACCGGGTCACGTTCCAGCGCGGCCGCGGGCGACACCCAGCGATGACCGGGCAGGCACTGGCTGGGGTCTTCGAGCCGATTGCGGTCAAAGGACAGCAGGTCATACAGCGTCAGGCCCGCACGCAGCTTCGTGCGTTCGGCAAAACCCGCGTTATAGAGCGGCAACAAAAAAGGCAGCGGGCGCACCATGTGCGGGGCGATACGCATCAGGCCCAGTCGCTCGCGCAGGGATTCGCGCACCAGGCCGAACTCGCTGTTGCGCAGGTACCGCAGGCCGCCATGGGCCAGCTTGGAACTATGGGCGCTTGTGGCACTCGCGAAGTCGCGCGCTTCGACCAGCGCCACACTCAAACCGCGCAACGCACAGTCGCGCGCGGTGAAGCAGCCGGTTGCGCCGCCGCCTATGATCAGAACGTCGAATATCTCGCTGGAAAGTCGGGAAAGGGCGCGCTGCATGCGCGCGAAGGCTAGCGTCTAAGACAAGTAAGCGAAACGCCTACTTGATCTTGCCTTCCTTGAACTCGACATGCTTGCGCAGCACCGGGTCGTACTTCTTGATCGAGAACTTCTCGGTCATGGTGCGGGTGTTCTTCTTGGTGACATAGAAAAAGCCGCTGCCACTTTCGCTGTTGAGGCGGATCTTCGCGGTGGTCGGCTTCGCCATGGGAAACTCCAAGAAAGTCAGGTCGAGAGGGGCGGGTAATGGGGGATAAGCCCCCAATCTGTCAAGCAAATCTGCCCTAAAGGGCGGAAATCAGCGCTTTTTGCCCCGAAAACGGTCCTTCTTGGGGCCTTTTCCCGGCCTGCGGGACGGCGCTTTTCCAGCCCGTTGGGGCGTATCGCCGGACCCGTCCGCCAGCGCGAATCTCAGGCCGCCGGTGATGGGGGCCGCTTCCAGCAGCTTCACGTTCAGCGGCGCGCCCATCCCATAGACGATGCGGCTGCGCTGGCCGACCAGCGCCTGGCGCTTTTCGTCATGGTGAAAATAGTCCGCACCCAGGCTGCGAATGGGGATCAACCCTTCGGCGCCCGATTCCGCCAGGCGGACGAACAGACCAAAGCGGGTGACGCCGGTAACGCGGGCGTCGAAGCTTTCGCCGATGCGGTCTTCCATGAAGGCGGCGACATAGCGGTCGGTGGAATCCCGCTCCGCCGCCATGGCGCGGCGTTCGGTCATGGTGATGTGCTCGGCGGTGGCGCCCAGCGTCGCCATTTCGCGTTCGGTCAGTCCGCCATCGCCCAGCTCAAAGGCGCGGATCAGGGCGCGATGCACGATCAGGTCGGCATAGCGGCGGATGGGCGAGGTGAAGTGCGCATACTTGGCCAGGTTCAGGCCGAAGTGGCCGATATTGGCCGGATCGTAGATCGCCTGCGCCTGGCTGCGCAGCACGACATCGTTCATCACGGCTTCATTGGGCGTGCCCTTGGCCTGCGAGAGAATGCGGTTGAAGGTGCCGGGCTGCATCACCTGGCCTTTGGCGAAACTGAAGTTCAGGGTGCGCAGGAAATCGGAAAAGGCGAACAGCTTTTCCTTCGATGGTGTGTCATGCACCCGGTAGATCAGAGGCGTGCGCGCCTTTTCCAGCGCTTCGGCGGCTGCGACATTGGCCAGCACCATGAACTCTTCGATCAGCTTCATCGATTCCAGGCGCTCGCGATAGGCGATAGAGGTGACCTTGCCGTCCTCGCCCAGAATGACGCGCCGTTCCGGCAGATCGAGATTGAGGGGATCGCGCTTCTCGCGGGCGATGGTCAGCGACTGATAGGCCGCCCACACATCAGCCAATGTCTTTTTCACCACCGCGTCCATGCCGGTATGGGGATTGCCGTCGAAGGCGGCTTGCGCCTGCGCATAGGTGAGCCGCGCCGCGGAGCGCATCACCGCCCGCAGGAAGGTATGGCTCTTCTTGTGGCCCTTCTTGTCGAACACCATCCGCGCCACCAGGCAGGGACGGTCCACGGCTTCCTTCAGCGAGCAGAGTTCGGCTGACAGTTCTTCGGGCAGCATCGGCACGACGCGGTCGGGAAAGTAGGCGCTGTTGCCGCGCTTGAAGGCTTCCTTGTCCAGCGCTGAACCGGGCGTGACGTAATGGGCGACGTCGGCGATGGCGACCAGCACGATATGGCCGCCGGCATTCGCCGGGTCATCGTCCAGTCCGGCCCAAACCGCATCGTCATGGTCGCGCGCGTCGGGCGGATCGATGGTGACCAGCGGAATGGCGCGCAGGTCGGTGCGGCCTTGCGGTTGGATGGGCTTGGCTGCCTTGGCTTCCTCGATCACCGCAGTGGGAAATTCGGTGGGGATGCCGTGGTCGTGAATGGCGATCAGGCTGATGGTCTTGGGCGAATCCATGCTGCCGATGCGCTCGACAACCTTCACGCGCGAAAAGCCCGCGATGCGGCCAGGCTTGGGTTCGGCCACGACCAGTTCATTGTGTTTGGCGCCGCCCAGATCGGATTTGTCGAGCGCATATTCGGTGCGCTCTTTCTTGTTGATCGGCACCAGCCGCCAGCCCGTGGCTGGTGCATCGCGCAGCACGCCGATCAGGCGTGTCTGTGTCTCCTGCTCCAGCCGCCGGATCACATGGGCTTCGTAAGCCTCGCCATGCCGCTCCAGCCGCGCCAGCATGCGGTCGCCCGGTCCGGGCGCGGCGCCATCCTTGGGCGGCATCACATAGATGGTCGGCGGTTCTTCGTTGCTGTCCCAGGCGAGGGGGCGGGCCAGCGTTTCGCCGTCGTCATCTGACCCCGTGACTTCAATGATGCCGACTTCGGGCAGCTCGCCGCGTTTGACGAAGCCTTGCTTCTGGCGACCGGCAATGGCGCCGTCGGCTTCGAGCTCTTTCAGAATGCGCTTGAGGACGATGCGGTCCGAGCCCTTCAGGCCCAGCAGCTTGGCGAGGTCGCGCTTGTTCGCGCCGGCATTGGTGGCCAGCAGTTCAAGCACCCGCACCTTGTCGAGGGCGCGGGTGTTGGACGGTGTTTTATTCTTCTTCAATTCCTATTCGCCTGCCATCTCGGGCTCCTCGGCCTTTTTGGCCGGAGCTTTCTTGGCAGCTTTCTTCTTTGTGGTTTTGGCCGCCGCTTTCTTTTTCGGCGCGGCCTTTTCTTTGGTTTCTGTCTTCTTTGCAGCCGGGGGCTTTTCGGCTTTCGCCTTCGCTGCCTTGGCCGGCTTCTTTTTCTTGCCGCCCTTGGCCGCGCGCTCGGCGATCAGCGCCAGCGCCTGTTCCATGGTCACGCTGTCAGGCTCGGTGCCTTCGGGCAGGGTGGCGTTGGTTTCGCCGTCGCTGACATAGGGACCGAATTTGCCTTTCAGCACCTTGATCGGCTTGCCGTCCAGCGCCGCGCCCAGATCCTTGATCTGCTGCGCGCCGCGACGGCCCGGACCCTTGGCCTTCTTTTCGGCGATCAGGGTGACGGCATGGTTCAGGCCGATCTCGAACACATCTTCGGGCGAGGGCAGCGAGGCGTAGATGCCATCGTGATAGACGTAAGGCCCGAAGCGTCCGAAGTTGGACGTTATCTTTTTGCCGTCTTCGGGATGCAGGCCGACTTCGCGCGGCAGGTTCAGCAGCTTGACCGCCAGTTCCAGGTCGACATCGCTCTTGTCAGTGCCCTTGGGCAGGCCACTGCGCTTGGGTTTTTCGCCTTCACCACGCTGCACATACGGTCCGAAGCGGCCCGTGCGCAGCGTGATCATGTCTTCGCTGTCGGGGAACAGGCCGATTTCCACCGGGCCGGCATCGCCTTCGCCCGGCTTGGCGCCGAGCTGACGGGTGAACTTGCATTCTGGATAGTTGGTACAGCCCACAAAGGCGCCGAAGCGGCCCAGCTTGAGATTCAGCCTGCCATTTTCGCAGGACGGACACTTGCGCGGATCGATGCCTTCTTCGCCGGCCGGGAAGATGTGGTTCGACAGCACGCTGTCGAGCTCATCGATCACGTCGCGGATTTTCAGGTCCTTGGTTTCGCCGACAGCGGCGGAAAATTCGGTCCAGAAATCGCGCAACAGGGTCTTCCATTCCAGCTTGCCGCCGGAGATTTCGTCCAGCTTTTCTTCCAGGTCGGCGGTGAAGTCGTACGCCACATAGCGCTTGAAGAAGCTGTTCAGGAAGGTCGTGACCAGCCGGCCCTTGTCTTCGGGAATGAATCGTTGGCGGTCCATGCGCACATAGGCACGGTCGCGCAGCGTCGACAGGATCGAGGCATAAGTGGAGGGGCGGCCGATGCCCAGCTCTTCCATCTTCTTGACCAGGCTGGCTTCGGAATAACGCGGCGGCGGTTCGGTGAAGTGCTGCGCCGGGTTGATGCTATCAACCTTGGTGGCGTCGCCCGCGGCCAGCTTGGGCAGGCGCGAGCCGCCTTCGTCGTCGGCGTCGTCCTGGCCTTCCTGGTACAGAACCTGGTAGCCGTCGAACAGGGTGACGGTGCCGGTGGCGCGCAGGGTGATTTTCTTGTCCGCGGACAGAACTTCGACCGTGGTGCGCTCCAACTGGGCGCTTTCCATCTGGCTCGCCATGGCGCGCTTCCAGATCAGCTCATACAGTCTGGCGGCATCAGCATCGAGGAACTTGGCCATCTGCTCAGGCGAGCGGGCGAAGCTGGTGGGGCGCACCGCTTCATGGGCTTCCTGGGCATTGGCGGCATTGTTGGTGTAGGCGCGCGCGCTGCCCGGCACATACTTCTGTCCGTAGCGGCTGGCGATGACGTCGCGGCACTCGTTGATGGCTTCGCCCACCATGGTGATGCCGTCGGTTCGCATATAGGTGATCAGGCCGGTGACATCGCCGTCGAGTTCCACGCCTTCGTACAGGCCCTGAGCGATCTGCATGGTGCGCTTGGCGTTGAATCCCAGCTTGCGGCTGGCTTCCTGCTGCAGGGTCGAGGTCTTGAAGGGCGGCTTGGGATTGTCCCGCACCGGGCTGGCTTCGACCGACGCAACGCTGAAAGACTGGGACTGGATGGCGGCAACGGCGCGGTCGGCGTCAGCCTGGTTGGTCAGCGACAGCTTTTCGATCTTCTTGCCGTCCAGTTGCACGAGCCGGGTCTGGAAACTGCCGCCGGCAGCCGACAGGTCGGCGTCGATCGACCAGTATTCCTGCGCCTTGAAGGCTTCGATTTCCTGTTCGCGTTCCACCACCAGGCGCAGCGCCACGCTCTGCACGCGGCCCGCCGAACGGGCGCCCGGCAGCTTGCGCCACAGGACAGGTGAGAGGGTAAATCCGACCAGATAGTCCAGGGCGCGGCGGGCCAGATAGGCGTCGACCAGGTCCTGATTGATTTCGCGTGGATGCAGGATGGCTTCGGTGACGGCGGTCTTGGTGATGGCGTTGAAGGCCACCCGTTCGATCGGCATCTTGCCCAGCAGGTTCTTGCTCCGCAGCACTTCTAATATGTGCCAGGAAATCGCCTCGCCCTCGCGGTCGGGGTCGGTGGCCAGGATCAGCTTGTCGGCGCCTTTTACGGCGGCCGCGATGTCCTTGATCTTGGAAGCGGCCCGGGCATCCACATCCCAGACCATGGAGAAATCGTCATCCGGCTTGACCGAGCCGTCCTTGGAGGGGAGGTCGCGGATATGCCCGAAGCTGGCCAGCACTTTATAATCGCTGCCCAGATACTTGCTGATGGATTTGACCTTGCCGGGGGACTCGACGATCAGGACATTCATAATAGGAATCTGAACCTAGAGTTGAATAGGAAGTGGCTTACCTGGGGACGAAACGGCTATCTGCAAGGTGGGGTCCGGCAAACGGGGCGGGACACTGGTCGAAGGCCAAGGCCGCTGTCAACGCAGCCAGCTGAACAGAAAGCAACTAAAGGTTGTATTTCGTGCCGTAAAGTGCATCGTCTGTAACCATGCGTTGCAGTTCCGTTCTGCCACCTAACATGGTTAAGCCGTAAAAGCTTTCCGAATTGGAAATGCCGCCAAACCCGCCAAAAAGCAGGGCCGCCGCCCGCTGCCGGGGGCGCCGAGGAAGTTTGCCTCAGCCTTTCAGATGGTTAGCTGCCTTCGCTCATGGAACACGTGCAAAAATAAATTTGCACGAGCCCCGATTTCAGGCCCAGCCGACCCGGTTTCTGGGGTGGCGGACGCAGCGTCCGGCCAGTTCCAGCTCCAGGATCACGGTCAGGACTGCCCCCGCTGGCGCGCCGAGCTGGCGGATCAGCTCATCGATATCCACCGCCGCCGGACCCAGTGCTTCTTCCACCTGCGCCCGGATGCGATCGGCCTGGGCATCCAGTTCAGCCAGGGCCAGTGGCGCGGCAATGCCCGTGCGATCCGGCTCGCCAAATCCCCCACCCAGCATGGGGCGCAGCACCGAGATCACATCCTCGGCGCTTTCCGTCAGGGTCGCGCCTTCGCGGATCAGGCGGTTGGTGCCGCGGGCGCGCGGATCGAGCGGCGATCCCGGCACAGCGAAAATCTCGCGGCCCTGGTCCAGCGCATATTGCGCGGTGATCAGCGAACCGGAACGCTCGGCCGCTTCCACCACCACCACGCCGCGCGACAGGCCGGAGATAATGCGGTTGCGGCGCGGGAAATGACGCGCCTGAGGCGCTTCGCCCAGCCGCATCTCGGACACGATCACGCCGCGCTCGCCGATCGTGTCATAGAGCTTCTGGTTTTCCGGCGGATAGACGATGTCCACGCCACCAGCGACGACTGCGACGGTACCCACCGCCAGCGCGGCTTCATGGGCGGATGCGTCGATGCCGCGCGCCAGGCCTGAAGCCACGACCAGTCCCGCAAAGCCCAGATCGCGCGATAATGTATCGGTGAACTTTCGGGCGAGCGCGCTGGCGTTGCGGGCGCCCACGATGGCGACCATGTCTTTCTTGAGCAGGTGTGGATGACCCAGAATGCTGATCAGCGGCGGGGGCGCTTCCAGCGCCGCCAGCCCGGCGGGATAGTCCGGTTCACAGGACGCGATCAGCTGTCCGCCCCGTTTCGCCAGCGCCGCGATTTCGGCATCGGCCTGTGCGGGACCGGGCAGCACGAAATTTCCGCGGCCGCCGCGCGCCGCCATGCGCGGCAGGTTTTCCAGCGC
>CAILUV010000033.1 GCA_903837555.1 uncultured Alphaproteobacteria bacterium | reverse complement strand
GCGGCGGCGGGCTGGACCGGCGGGGCGGAAGGCATGGGCGGACGCGGCGCGCCAGGCGATGGCAAAGGGCGCGCTTCAGCAGTGGGTCGCCACATCTCGTTCAAAGGACCGGTCCCGTCAGAATGGACCGGCACTATGGGTTGCGGCTGGTTAAGGCTGCTTGAAGTTTTTGTGTACGGACGGCGCTGCTGCGCGCCGCCGCAACAACTCGTTAACCGTGCGGGGGCAGGCCCTAGTTCGACGGCTTGCCCAGGTTCACGGCCATCTCGCTCAGATGGCTGATCAGCGTGCGGATATTGCCGTTGTTCTGGCCCAGGAAGTTCACGAACTGGTCGCGCTGGGCCAGCGACAGCCACACGCCTTCATAGGCCACATCCACCAGCACCGGCTTGCCCTGATCGGTGCGCACGCGGAAGTCCACCTGCGCCGGCTGCTGGTTGCTGCCCGGATCGATCAACTGGCTGTGCACCACGAAGTCGGTGGGGTTGCGCTGGGTGGACCCGGTCACCTTCAGCGTCTGGTTGGTGTATTTGGAGAGATAGGTCTGGTAGGCGGCGCTGGTGTAATTCTGGAACGCCACCGCGAAAGCATCGATGTCGGCGGGCGAGGCGCTTTTGCGGTACTGGCCCAGCGTGTAGAGCGCGACGCGGCGCGTATCGACCAGGCCGATCAGCAGCGCCTTGAACTGCTCGCGGCGCTGAACCGCCGACAGCTTGTTGTCGCGCAGGATCAGCAGGCCCTTTTGAATATTGTCGCTGACGAAGGTCTCCGCGGGGGTGGCGGCGGCGGCGGGGGCGCCTGCCAGCAGCGGGGCGGCCAGAACAAGACCAAGGGCCAGCACGGCGCGGCGCATCAACGGCTTTGAAAGAGCGACGAGCGACATCAGGGGATCTTTCGAGTTTTGGCGATGTTGCTGTGTTGCTATGGCAAGTTCAAGGCAGGAAACAGGCTTATTATACCGGATTTATACGCTTTTACCGGCTGGTGGTTCATCAGAAATCGTCCAGTTCCGCGGGCTGGTCGGCCCGGCCGCCACTGCCGATCTGCTGGTTCCGGTACTGGCGGTAGAAGCTGCGCAGCGAGGAATAATAATCGATCGAGGTGCGCTGGATGTCCTGCAGCGTCTGATAGTTTTGCGAGCGCAGGTCCAGGATGGTGAAATAGGCGCGGCCCGCCGCCCACCAGATATGCTGCTTCATCGGAATGAAGTTGGTGGGGTCAATGGCCAAGTCGGTCGCCAGCCCCACCGCATCGCGCGGGTTCGACGGCCCGAAGAAGGGCAGCACCATGTAGGGGCCTTCCTGCACGCCATGCACCGCCATGGTCTGGCCCATATCCTCGCGGTGCGGCGGCATCCCCAGCGTCGCGGCGGGATCGAAGAAACCGCCCAAACCAAAGGTCGAATTGACCACGATGCGGCCCAGCGCATGGGCGGCCTTTGTGGTCTCGCCCTGCAGCACGTCGTTGACGAAGACGATGGGCAGCGACAGATGGCCCAGGAAATTGTGCACCCCGCGGCGGCCCGGTTCGGGCACGGTCAGGAAATAAAGACCGACGGTGGGGATGACGAAGTACTTGTCGACCTTGGCGTTGAACTTGAGAACCTCGCGGTTTTCCATTTCCCAAGGGTCGTTGGCGGCCAGGGCCTGCGGGCTGGGGGCGGTGGCACAGGCCGCCAGGAACTGACAAACCGCCAGTCCGCACAATGCCAAAGCCACGCCGCGACGCATTCGGGTCAAACCTGAGGAATTTGCGGGGGTTTTGCCGGTTTTGTTGACGCAAATCCAGACCCCTTGCAGCCGCAGCCGGGCTAAGCATATAAAGATATGTTTATATGTGAGATGATGCCTTGGACAGGCTGGTATCCATGCTGCGCGCCGCGGGCGACCCCACCAGGTTGCGCCTGCTTTTGCTGCTGCGCCAGGCCGAACTGACGGTCAGCGAGCTGATCGAGATCGTCGGCCAGTCCCAGCCGCGCGTCTCCCGGCACCTCAAACTGCTGGGCGAGGCCGGGCTGGTCGAACGGTTCAAAGAAGGAAGCTGGGTGTTCTGCCGCGCCGCCGACCGGGGCACAGGGGCCGAGCTGTCGCGGGTGATTGCCGAACTCGCCGACCCCCAGGCACAGGAAGCCGACAAGGCGCGGCTGGATCATGTGCGCAAGGGCCGGGCAGCAGCCGCCGCCGCCTATTTCAAGTCGAACGCCGCCGAGTGGGAGCGCATCCGCGCGCTGCATGCACCGGAAAAGGATGTGGAGACGGCGATCGCCCGTCATCTCACCGCCGGCAAGATCGAAAGCTTCCTAGATGCGGGCACCGGTACCGGGCGCATGCTGGAGCTGATCGCGCCCCATGCGGGCCGCGCCATCGGCATCGATGTCAGCCCCGACATGCTGGCCATCGCCCGCGACCGGCTGCTGCGCGGCAATATCCAGAACGCGCAGGTCCGGCTGGGCGACACCTATCGTTTGCCTTTTCCCAATGGCTCGGCCGCAAGCGGCTTTGATGTCGTACTGTTCCACCAGGTGCTGCATTACCTGGACGATCCGCAGCATGCCGTGGCGGAAGCGGCGCGCGTCATGACGCCGGGCGGCAAGATCCTGATAGCCGACTTTACGCCCCACAAGGAAGAATTCCTGCGCGAAGAGTTTGCCCATCGCCGTCTGGGTTTCTCGGACCGCGAAGTGGAAGGCTGGTTCGCCGCCGCGGGGCTTGCGCCCACGGGCAGTGAAACCTTCGCGCCCAAAAGCGAAGGGCAGAAACTCACCGTCAAACTCTGGCTTGCCGTCCAGAAAGCCAAAAGCAAAAAAGAAGCCGCATGAGCCTGGAAAGACTGATCACCGACCACTCCAATTCCGTAAAGCGGCCGCTGGAGGTCTCGTTCGAATTCTCGCCACCCAAAACCGACGAGGCGGAAGCCAATCTGTGGACCGCGATCCGCCGCCTGGAACCATTGCAGCCGTCTTTCGTGTCGGTGACGTATGGCGCAGGCGGGTCGACGCGCGAGCGTACCCACGCCACCGTCAAGCGCATCGTCGAAGAAACCACGCTGAAGCCGGCGGCGCACCTGACCTGCGTCGGCGCCTCGCGCGGCGAGACCGACGACATCCTGCGCGCCTATTGGGATGCGGGCATCCGCCACATCGTGGCGCTGCGCGGCGACATGCCCAACATGACCGGCGCGTATCAGCCGCATCCTGACGGCTACGCCTCCACGCCCGACCTGATCCGCGGCATCAAGAAAATCGGCGATTTCGAAGTCAGCGTGTCGTTCTATCCCGAAGGCCACCCGGATTCGCCCAGCCACGGCCATGACATCGAACTGCTGAAAGCCAAGATGGACGCCGGCGCCGCACGCGCGCTGGGCCAGTTCTGCTTCGACAATGACGTGACGGCGCGTTTCCGTGACGATGCGGCCAAAGCCGGAATCACCATTCCGGTTGTGCCCGGCGTGATGCCCACCACCAATTTCAACGGCATCGCGCGCATGGCCGCCAAGGCCGGCGCGTCGATCCCCGCCTGGCTGGCGAAGGTCTATGAAGGCCTGGAAGACGATGTAGAAACCCGTCGCATCGTGTCGTCCGCCGTGCTGACCGATCAGGTGCAGCAGTTGCGCACGCTCGGCTTCGGCTCGTTCCACTTCTACACGCTCAACCAGGCCAACCTGACCTATGCGGCCTGCCGCATTCTCGGACTTCGTACCAAGGAACTGTCATGAGTTTTACGCGAGACGCCCGCATTGCCTGGATGAAGGAAGAGGCCAAGAAGCGCCTGCTTCTGCTCGACGGCTCCTGGGGCGTGATGATCCAGGGCTTCAAGCTGGGCGAGGATGATTTCCGTGGCGCGCGCTTCGGCAACCATCCGTCGGAGCTGAAGGGCAACAACGACCTTCTGACCCTGACCAAGCCGGAGATCATCCAGGATATTGGCCGCCAGTATCTGGATGCCGGCGTCGATTTCATCGAGACCAACACCTTCAATTCGAACTTCACCAGCCAGGAAGATTATGGCCTGGGCCATCTGGTCGCCGAGCTGAACGAGGCCGGCGCCAAGCTGGCGCGCGACCTGTGCGACGAGTTCTCCACCTCCGACCGTCCGCGCTTGGTCGCGGGCGTGCTGGGCCCGGCCAACCGCACCGCCTCCATTTCGCCGGAAGTCAATGATCCGGGCTTTCGCGGCATCACCTTTGACCAGTTGCGCGAAACCTACCGCGAAGGCGCGCGCGGCCTGATCCGCGGCGGCTCCGACGTGCTGATGATCGAAACCGTGTTCGACACGCTGAACTGCAAGGCCGCGATCTACGCCATCGAGGAAGTGTATGAAGAAATGGGCGTGCGCCTGCCGGTCTGGATTTCCGGCACCATCACCGACCTGTCGGGCCGCACCCTGACCGGCCAGACGCCGACCGCCTTCTGGCATTCGGTGCGCCATGCCGATCCCTTCGCCATCGGCCTGAACTGCGCGCTGGGCGCCAAGGAACTGCGCCCCTATATCGCCGAACTGTCGGGCGCCTGCGACACGCTGGTGTCGGCGCATCCTAATGCCGGCCTGCCCAACGAATTCGGCGGCTATGACGAAACGCCCGAACAGATGGCGGAGATGATTGAGGAGTTCGCCCGCTCCGGCCTGGTCAACATCGTCGGCGGCTGCTGCGGCACCAAGCCCGACCACATCGCCGCTTTCGGCAAGGCCGTGAAGGGCGTGACGCCCCGCGCGATTCCGGAAAAGCCGAAATACCTGCGCCTGTCGGGCCTGGAGCCCTTCACGCTGACCCCCGACATCAATTTTGTGAATGTCGGCGAGCGCACCAACATCACCGGCAGCGCCAAGTTCAGGAAGCTGATCACCAGCGGCGATTATGAAGGCGCGCTGGCCGTGGCCCGCGACCAGGTCGAGAATGGTGCCCAGGTCGTCGACGTCAACATGGACGAAGGCATGATCGACGGCGAGGTGGCGATGACCCGCTTCGTCAACCTGATGGCGTCGGAGCCGGACATTTCCAAGGTCCCGCTGATGATCGACAGTTCCAAGTGGAACGTGATCCAGGCCGGCCTGAAATGCTGCCAGGGCAAGGTGATCGTCAACTCCATCAGCCTCAAGGAAGGCGAGGAGCAGTTCCTGAATCAGGCCCTGCAAGTGCGCCGCTTCGGCGCCGCCGTGGTGGTGATGGCGTTCGACGAGGTCGGCCAGGCCGACACCAAGGAACGCAAGATCGAAATCTGCAACCGCGCTTACAAGCTGCTGGTGGAAAAGCTGAACTTTCCGCCGGAAGACATCATCTTCGATCCCAACATCTTCGCGGTCGCCACCGGCCTGGAAGAGCATAACGAATACGGCAAGGCCTTTGTCGAGGCGTGCGAAGTCATCCGCCGCGAAAACCCGCACGCCCATATTTCGGGCGGCGTGTCGAACTTCAGCTTCTCGTTCCGCGGCAATGAAAAGGTCCGCGAGGCGATGCATTCGGTGTTCCTGTTCCACGCCATCAAGGCGGGCATGGACATGGGCATCGTCAATGCCGGCCAGCTTCAGGTCTATCAGGACATTCCCACACCCCTGCGCGAAGGCATCGAAGACGTGTTCTTCAACCGCCGCCCCGACGCCACCGAACGGCTGCTGGACCTGGCGCAGGAATATAAGGGCGGCGCGGGTCAGGCGAAGGTCGAAGACCTGGCCTGGCGCAGCAAGCCGGTGAATGAGCGTATCGCCCATTCCATGGTGCAGGGCATCGACGCCTACATCGTGGAAGACACCGAGGAAGCGCGTCTGGCCGCCGAACGGCCGCTGCACGTCATCGAAGGCCCGCTGATGGAAGGCATGAACGTGGTCGGAGACCTGTTCGGCTCGGGCAAGATGTTCCTGCCGCAGGTGGTGAAATCCGCCCGCGTGATGAAAAAGGCGGTGGCCTATCTGCTGCCGTTCATGGATGCCGACAAGAGCCAGGTGAAGGAAGCCGCCGGCAAGATCGTCATGGCCACGGTCAAGGGCGACGTGCACGACATTGGCAAGAACATTGTCGGCGTGGTGCTGGGCTGCAATAATTACGAGGTGATTGACCTCGGCGTAATGGTATCGGCGGATAAGATTTTGCAAACTGCCATTGCTGAAAATGTTGATATTATCGGGCTTTCGGGACTCATCACGCCAAGCCTCGACGAAATGG
>CAILUV010000032.1 GCA_903837555.1 uncultured Alphaproteobacteria bacterium | reverse complement strand
TGCCCTGTGCCAGCAGCACATCAACCTGCCGTAGCTTCCCAACTATCCCTTCAGCACTATGCCGTTTCCTAGCCATTCCCCTTCTCCTCCGTGGTCAAAACCATACTTCAGGTCGGACCACTTCAAAGGGGGCAGGCCACTTGAAAACTAGGAAACCAGCTCCAAGGCCACCAATTGGCATTGGTAGTGTTTCATCGTGCCGGCCAAAATCCCAACTGGCACCATCACACCGTCTCAAACAGTTACTGAGCTGGACTATTTTTTGACCGCCACCAACTCGATTTCGACCAGGGCGCCTGGCGTCGCCAGGCCAGTCTTGACAGTCGAACGCGCCGGCTTGTTGGGCTGGGTCGCGGAGCCAAATCGCTTGCCCCATTCCCTGTTCATCGCGGCGAAATCAATATCGCCGCCCCTGGCCGGATCGCCCACCAAGAAGACTGTTCCCTTCACCACATCGCCGAAATTCAGGCCCAGCTTGGTGAGGACCCCCTCGAGCTTGGTGAGCACGTCATCTGTCTGCTGGGCGGTGTCGCCCCAGCGGGCCGGGCTGCCTTCGGGGGCACTGGGGTCCTTGGGACCGCCCGGAATGCCGCTGATATAATAAGTGGTATAGCCAGCCGGGACGGTGACGGCCGAGGCAATGACGGCGCTAGGATTTGGGTTTGCCAGACGCGTCACGGGTTGCGCGCTGGCGGGCAGCGCGAAAGTGCAAAGTGCCATGCCCAAGAAAGTGAATTTCAATGAGTTGATCATGTTGTCTCCTTTTCGAAAAAATTGAAATCGTTCGAAGCGTTGGCCTACAGGATCTTTTGTACCAGCGTGAGCGAGACTACTGCTCGAAGCAAATTCTATCAATGTGCTTGGTGCAAAAAAAGTCGAGTAGGTCAATGAGCCTAATGGACTTTGAGATAAAGGCAGGATTAGGCTAACCGCGTGTCATCCGAACCGGGTGCAGGCCACTTTTGTAGCTCAGTGCAAGAAGCATTGAGACGGATATTGCTAACCGCCCATGATGGGATTTGCTGTTCGTAGGGGGCTGGCAGACCGCCCACAATCGGTTAGCCTGTCCGGGTCGAATTCCATCGGTTTCCCAAACAGGAGAGAGTGGCATGAGGGTTTCTTGGAAGTATCTGGCTGTCGGTGTGGCGTTGTGCGCCTCGGTCCTGCCCGTGAGCGCCCAGCGCATCGTAGCGCCGGGCCAGTCCATCTATTATTTCAGCGGCACCACCGCCGATCCGCTCAATCCCGCCATCCCCGCCGGCCAGCCCGGCCGCATGGGCGACAGCGTTCAGCAGGCCGACAGTATTCTGAATAAGCTTAAGGCTATGCTGAGCAAGAACAATCTGGACTTTGGCGATGTGGTGAAGGCGACGGTGTTTCTGGTGGCCGATCCGTCCAAGGACAATAAGATGGATTTCGCCGGCTTGAATTCGGAATGGGCCAAGCGCTTCGGCACCACTGACCAGCCCAACCGGCCGTCGCGTTCGGCGCTTCAGGTGACGGAGTTGCCGCTTGCCGGCGCCCTGGTGGAAATCGAGCTGATCGCGGCCAAGTAGCGAAGGCTTTTATTGGTAAGTATCGCAGTTATTCTCGCTTTGTTTGTTTAGCCCACACCCCCGATAACAACGGTAACAACATAAGAAACACGTATCAGTTTGTTACTTGTTTATCGTTGTTACTGGTACTTGCGACAGGGACCTGGCGCGGCAGCACACGCCAGCCGCATTGGCGGCGTTGCGCGATATCATGTCGGATAAGAAGGTCCCGCCGTCAACCCGTGTGGTGGCATCAGAAGCCCTATTGAACCGCGCCTGGGGCTGGTCCACGCAGATGATAGTGGGCGACGAGGAAGCCGGGCCGGTGCAGCTGGTCGTGAGTTGGACGAAATCGTAACGCTGGAATGGCCGCTTTACTCCAAAGCGGTGATTCCGTGTTCTTCGCGGTTGGTGATCGGACCCCGGTCCGGTTCCAAGATCAATTACAGGCTGCCCGGGCTATAACCGGGACCGCGCAGGATGTGGCCGGGTAGGGCATTGGTCGGCTTACCATCT
The DNA here is from genome assembly GCA_903837555.1 of uncultured Alphaproteobacteria bacterium. Lineage (GTDB taxonomy): Bacteria > Pseudomonadota > Alphaproteobacteria > Micropepsales > Micropepsaceae > Rhizomicrobium. Next base: position 24,044 of record CAILUV010000032.1, on the reverse strand, counting down.
GCCACCACCGCTTTGCCGTTCACCAGAACCCAATCGACGCCCTGAGAATATTGGGCCGGATTTTCGTAGGTCGCCATGTCCTTGATGGTGGCGGGGTCGAACACCACCACGTCGGCTTTTAGTCCTTCGCGTAGGATACCGCGATCGGCCAACCCCAACCGGTTGGCGGGCAGAGAGGTCATCTTGCGAACCGCTTCTTCCAAAGTGAAGACTCGGCGTTCGCGCACATACTCTGACAGCAGCCTTGTGTGGCTGCCGAAGGAACGTGGATGCGGGCTCCCGAATGACGTGCGTATATCGGCGGGCAGCGCGATACCGTCCGAGCCGATATCCATCCAGGGATTGTTGAGCATTTGGGTGACGATCGCGTCCCGCTTGCCGGTGGGAAGCCCGATCTGAAAGCCCTCACCCTTCATGTTTACCAGGATGTTCAGCAACGCCTCTTGCGGCGAGACGCGCATATCGTCAGCGATCTGAACTAAGCGCTTGCCGTCAAATTCCGGATTCACCGAGGCCACCTTCAAGGTTGAGAAATCGCGGTCTTTCATTTCGGCCAGGATGCGGGAGCGGGTGTCGGGCTTTTGAAGTCGCGCCACAATGGCTGCAGAATCGCCTTCCTGCGCCCAGGCCGGCAGCGCCTGGGTCAGGTATGTCCAGCCGGTCTCGTAAGGGTATGAATTGCCCGTGATGTCCACGCCGTCTGCGCGCGCCTGCTGGACGTCCCGTATGAAGAGGTCGGGTTCCATCTGGGCGCTGGCGCCGAGATGGAATATCTCAACAGGGATGCGGGCACCCTTGGCGATTTCGATCGCTTCCTTCAGGCCCTTGTCGCGCGGGTCGCCGGGAGAGACGTTGCGGATATGAATAGTGAAGATGCCGCCATAGCTGGCCGCAACCTTGCACAATTCAATCAGCTGAGCGGTATCAAAGAACATGTTTGGGACATAGGACATGCCGTTGGATAGACCGAAGGCACCTTCTTCCATGCCTTGCCGGATCAACTGCTTGATCTTTTCCATCTCCGCTGGCGTGGGCTGGCGGTTCTCATAGCCCATCGCCGAAGCGCGCACCTGGCCGGCGCCGATGTAGGAGGCGACATTGAGGCCGATGCCCTTCTTCTGCAGGTAAGAGAAGAAACCGCCCAAGGTGGTCCAGGTCCGCTTCACCGGGGGCGTCACCATCATGGGATCGTCCACGGCCGGGCCCAGCACAGGGCCTGCCGACAGATGCTCGCCCATAACCTCGGTGGTGATGCCCTGGGTGACCTTGCTGAGGCCTCGACCATCCAGCAACAGGCCGAACTCGGAATGGGAATGCATGTCTATGAACCCCGGCGAGACAACCTTGCCGACAGCATCTATGACGCGTTTGGCCTTCACCGGCGCGCGGCCGACATAGACGATCCTGTCGCCTGTAATCGCCACATCGGCCTGGAACCACGAGCCGCCGGTGCCGTCCACGACGCGACCATTCTTGATCAGGATATCCACCTGTGTCGAAGGTGGGCTTTGTGCGTCGACGGATGTCGTACCGGTCAGAAGGAAACCCGCCAAGGCCGCGCGTCGGAGAATTTTCTTTTGCGGTTTCGCCATGTGCCCCATTCCCGTTTGGCCTGTGGTGCAAGTTTGTTGAGAAAAAACAGTCGTGGCAACCTTGTTTTTTCATGTTGCACTGCAGTCCAGTGCGATATCATTGATCAGAAATTCCCCCACGTGTTATGAAGCTTGTCTTCTGAGAAGGGGTAGCCAGGTTGGACCGTCGCCATTTGTTGAAGAACTCGCTCGCCTTTGGCGGACTTGTGAGTGTGGGCGCCACTCTACCCCAAACCGCAAGAGCTCAGACCGCACACGTGCCTCTGATGGACCGCCCGTTCAACCTGGCTCCGATCCGGGCCCACGTCGACCGTATCTATGACATCAAGGCTTGCATCAGGCCATTCCGCACCAAGGGTCCCCGCCTCGACGTCGAGCAGATTGGCGACGCCTTGGTGATACACAATTACGGTCATAGCGGTGCCGGCTGGTCCTTGTCTTGGGGTTCGGCTGACATGCAGGTCCAGAAAGCCATGTCGCGCAGCCCTAAAAGGATCGCGGTCATCGGCTGCGGAATTATAGGACTGACATCGGCGCTGATGGCGCAGAGGGCTGGCGCCCAGGTCACCATCTATACTCGCGAGCCGTTCCAAAGCACGCGCTCGGTGCGCGCCAACGGTAGCTGGACACCCGCATCGCGCATGGCTCTGGCTTCCGAGGCGCCGTCTAATCTCGGCGATGTATGGGAGCGGATGACCCGCATCTCATGGAAGAACCTTCGCCAATATATCGGCTTGGCAGGAAACCCTCTGGCCTTTGCCGATCATTACTATCTCTCGGACACGCCTTTTGACACTGCTCTGCCACCGCCGGCGCCCAGTCCACTGCCAGTTCCCGAGTTTTACGCGCTCGGCGACCGTATCGGGGATATCACTCCTAAGCTTCAGGACTTGACGCCTGATATCCATCCTTTCCCCGTGAAGTACGCGCGCCGTACCACCCGCTTGTTCTTTAACTTTAGCGAGTATGGCCATCGTCTTATGAGCGAATTCTATGCTGCTGGTGGCAAGCTTGTGATGCGAAACTTCCATTCACCAGGCGAATTGGCGCACCTTCCCGAGAAGGTAATTATCAACTGTCCCGGCTATTCGGCGCGTGACTTGTGGAAAGACAAGGCGATGATACCCCATAGCGGCCAGACCGAATGGTTGATCCCGCAGCCAGAAGTCAATTACGGTTTGACCTATCGCAACGTCGAGGCTCTGTCCAAGAGCGACGGCATCATGATGATCGACACAGGTCCGCGGAATGGCCTGCCAAAAGGTTATGGGAGCAGCAATGAGATGCCCAATCGCGCGGAAGCCGAGGCGGCAGTGCGCATCATGGAAGAGCTGTATTCCCGTTTCCCTGCCAACCCAATCTGAAAAAGGAACTGGTCATGGAACTGAAGACGGTTCTTGTGGCGGCGATAGTGACTGTTATTTTGGCGCCGGGGATCGCCGTCGCTCAGAAAGGGCGGATTTCGATATGGGATGGCGTCTATACCGAACCCCAGGCTGAGCGCGGTCGCGTCCTTTACAGGCAGAGCTGCTCTGGCTGCCACGGTGCCGACCTTTCCGGCAACTTTGAAACCCCGCCTCTGGTCGGCCGATTCATGCCCTACTGGTCTGGTTCAACATTGGATGCGCTATTCGATTATGTCAGTACCTCAATGCCAATGCATAATCCTGGCTCGCTGAGCCCAAGTGCCAATACCGATATCGTGGCCTTCATGCTCAAGAGCAACGACCTCCCGTCAGGCTCCAGAGAGCTGAGCACAGGTAACCTCAAGGCTATCAACTTCGATTCCGCCAAGCCCGTCTCCAAGCACGCACGAAAATAGCGTCAGCGGAACATCCCCAAAAATTTGATGTAATGCCCACTATTCATCAGATACAATCTTGCTTGAAATAGTCTCAGACAGGGCAGTCAGTAATAGTGAATTACTGGATGTTCACTGGCAATTAATTTCAAAAATCCTGGTGAGAGATATAGGATGATCCAGCAAAAACGTGTTCTGCTTTGCACGGTGGCCACAGCGGCGCTTGCCGCCATGATCCAGCCTTCGGCCGCGGCGCCCTGGCAGCGTGGCTTTGTCGTCGCCACATATGAGTATGCCTTCCGCTATGGTGGAAGAGCCGGGTTTGCTCGTGAAGGTGAGATTGAACCGGGATCAGATTGCCAGCACGGGAGTAGCCTCCATTTCGCCAATGACAAGAATACGGAAGCGGCTCTAAAGCAGCCTTTTCGCAGCAAGTACGAAATCGAGGCTATCTCTCGACCGCCCGGGCTTGAGATGGTTCGGGGGCCAACCATAACTAGGTTTCAAATTTGGAATCGCGCCATCACTTATCGCGGTTGGAAACGCGGCATTGAAACCTATGTAAACCCCTGGGCAGCTGAAGATCCCGGTCAACCCGAAGTGACGAGCAAGATCTTCAGCGGCTTTAACCTGGACAACAATTCCAATACTGGCGGCTTTGTCGCCGAGGATGGCGAGCAAGGCATCGATCATGCACTCTACCGTGCCTGGGGTTGTGACGCGCCTTGGCGCGGCGATGGCAACGCCACGCTGCATCTGCGTGCCAACGACAAGATGCAGGGCGGTCTTTATACTATGGTGATCCGCGTCTCCGGTAACAAAGACCCGATGAATGACGACGATGCCATCGTCGAAATCGGTTACTCGCCGGACAAGATCACTAAGAATGCGCGAGGGGAGGTCGCAGCAGATTATTCTTACCGCATCCTCAAGAGCGAGCAGTACTCTAAGCTGAAGGCTAAGATTCGCAATGGCGTAGTCGATACCGAACAGGTCGAGGAACTACATTTACCCCGTATCGCTTGGTGGTATAATCATGTCGGTGGTGCCAATCTCCACAAGGGGAGAATCCGTCTAGAGATCGGCGCGGGCGGCAATACCAATGGCCTGATCGGCGGCTATCGTGACTGGCGCGAATTATACACGGAAAACACGTTTTCGCAGGATGGTGGCCAGCAAGGCATCCGCGAACATGAAGATCATGTTGCGCTTTATTATGCCCTCAAGCGCAACGCCGATGGCATACCCGATTCCAAAACGGGCGAAAAGATGGGAATTTCCTCCGCTTATCGAATCACCGCAATGCCGGCCTATGTCGTGGATTCTGAAAAGCCTGTTGGGACTACAGTGATCCAGGAAGATGAGCCAAGTAGGCATTCTTTCATCGCCATCCGCGATGCTACCATCAAGTCTACCAAAACAAAGATTGTTCAAGACGTCCCGCCAGGTACTACTGAGGGAGCATTCCCTGCCCTGGAGCGGACGATTAAGGATCTCCCCAGTAAGGAGTTTTTCCTCAAGACGCTCGATCGCCCCCGTTACTCAGATGCGATTGTTCGGATCAACCTAAATGGGTTGGTAGATAGGGACGGAAACTTGGTTGATGAGAATGGGAACAAGATCGAAAGAGTAGATTGAGACTGATCACAAGTTTATAGATGTTTACAGAAGCCTAAGTAGTGGCTCGCTAGTGTTTGCCGCCAACTTTAAGTAATGTGACTGACCATATTTCACCGCCTTCTCCTTTCTATTGTTCCGGTAGCCCCGATCAATCGAGCTTCTAAGCTTGCAATACCGCAAGCACGCCGTCTAGCATCAACCCCAAGAAGAGGCTATTGCTCCACTAATTCAGCCCTTCTGCTGCGCCAAATGATGTGACGAGGGACAACCAAGGGGAGAGCACCACAATGGCGATCAAGCGTATCGAGCCCGGCCCGCGCATGAGTAAGGCCGTGGTCCATAATGGCGTCGTCTATCTCGCGGGCCTGACGGCGGACGATTCGAGCCAGGACGTGAGGGGCCAGACCAAGCAGATACTCGACAAGATCGACGCGCTGCTCAAGGGTGCGGGCAGCGACAAATCGAAGATCCTGTCGGCCAATATCTGGCTCACCGATATCAAGAACTGGGCAACGATGAACACGGTGTGGGACCTATGGGTCTCTCCGGGCAACACGCCTGCCCGCGCCACCGTCGAGGCGAAGCTCGCCGACCCGAATCTGCTGGTAGAGATCATGGTCCAGGCCGCCGTTTGAAAAACGAGTCCTCAAGGATATCGCTTCGGGAAACTTGTAAGCCCCGAACGGCGCCGGCAGGCGGTTGCGGGGGCTTGTGAGAAGTACGGGCTCTCGGAGCGTCAGGCCTGCCGGATTGTCGGTCAGCCGCGCGGAACGCAGCGTTACACGGTCATCGTGCGTGCAGACGAAGGTGCGCTGACGCAGGCCATTGTGTGTCGTCAAAACAATTGGGGCAGCTGAGGGCGTAGTTTATGGGAGATTTGCCGCTTCCACTTCGCTCTGCACGAGCAGCCGCAGCGGCTCCGGCCCGAAGACGGTCAGCGGCTTGCCATTGACGAAGAAGCTCGGCGTGCCGGTGATGCCCACGGTCTTCACATCGGCCATGTCGGCCGCCAGCAAGGTGGCGACCTCCGGCGCGACGGCGTCCTGGCGTGCGCGCGTCAGATCAAGCCCGGTTTCGCCGGCAATGGTCCAGGCGCGATCCAGATTGGGCCCGTCATGCGACGCCCATTCGGCCTGCTTTTCCAGCAACGCTTCCAGCACCGGCTGGAACTTGTCTTGCTTGCGCGCCGCCTCCAGGATACCCACCGCCTGGTCCGAACCCTGATGGAACGCCGCATAGCGCAGCATCAGGCGTACATCGTTGGGATGGGTCGCCATGATCTGCTTCACATAGGGATAGAAGCCGCGGCACGCCTCGCAGGCGGGATCAAAAAATTCGACGATGGTCACCTTGGCGTTCTGTGGCCCCATAATCGGTGCATGCTCCCGCACCAGACCTTCCGGCATGGCGGCCATCTCCGGCGTCGCGGGCGTCGGCGCGGCGTGCTGCGTGTAGAGATAGGCCCCGCCGGCGAACAAGGCCGCCGCGCCAAGACCAGTCAGTAGAACGATATTGCGCCTGTTCATGCGTTGTCCCGCTTGGAAAGAAACAGAAGACCCGTAATGGCCAGAAAGGCCGAAAGCGAAAGATAGGGCAGCGGCAGGCCCATCACAGTCATCGCCGCATCAAGGCAGGATGGGCCGGTCTGGGTGCAGGGCCGCATCGCTTCAGAAAGTATATCCGCATAGAGGAGCGAATGGTAGGCAGCCACGCCCGCGCCGAGCAGGCTGAGCGGCAAGCCATAGCGGAAAGTCCCGCTATCGGGCTTCAGCACGCCCACGCCAAGCACAATCGCCAGCGGGAACATGAAGACGCGCTGCCACCAGCAGAGCAGGCAAGGCGTCTGGCCCATCACCTCGCCGATGAAGATCGCGCCCAGCGTGGCGCCCAGCGCGATCAGCCACGCCAGAAACAGGACGGTCCAGGCGGGGGAGGCGCTCTCATGTCTTTCCATTCCATACCCCATCCGAACGAGCCTCATCCTGCCAGCGCCGCACGGCGCCGACAAATCTCAGTAAGTGGCAAGTTCGGTGGAAAGATGGTGGGGCTGGCGGTTTGACACGGACCGAGATCAGCAACATCTTTTCCAGAAATTCCTCGCGCTACAAAATTGATCGCGCGCTCAAGGATTTGGCCCATTTTGGCAGGGCCAAGGTTGACCGGCCCTCGCTGAGTGGCCCAGTTGCAATGTTAGTTTATGAGAGGCGTTTGCGCTAACTGCCCGTCTGCGGACTGTCCCGGTGGACACCTGCGCCGCAGACTCTTATGCCAGCGCCGCCCCATCTAGATCGGATGGCGCCCATGCAGTAGTCTCAATCACGCTGGTACAAAATATCCGGCAGGTCAGTCAATAGCCTAGTGCTGCTTCAATTTCCTGATGATCTGTTTTTCTGTATATCGGCTGCTCTTCATCGTCCGTCTCCTTCAAGGAACCGTCTCTACCTCAAAGCGAGGGCACTTTCGGGGAGCAGGTCAGCTCGATCGGGAGAGTCATTTGGTTTGCGTAAAATTATTATCCAAAGGTGTAACTAAGATATTGATGTGTGAGCCTTTTAGAGCTGTGCGAGACGTTATAGTAACTACACAAGATCGCCCTTCACTTTTGTTGATAAAAATCTGAACCATAGTTTCAGAAATGGAACTGGAAATCTGTTCCCACCCAGATTGTCCCATCGACGAACCGTAAAAACGGTAAGCTTCCTGTGTCGTTGCCCGAGACGTCAATGAGAGACGACCAAACCAGCGGCTACCACCGCCGATTATATTCGTGTCACTAAGATTAGCACTAGTATCGGGCGGGGCGGGGAATTCTACTGGTAAACCAATAGCCTGTTTTTCAGAATTGTCTGACGGATTTCGCGTCGCGCTCCGATCTATCGATGGCGAAGAGCAGCCACTCAATACGACTCCTGTGGAAAAAATAAAAATACGGAGCGTTGAAAATAGACCGTAGATTTTTCTCATTTTTAAAACCTATTTCGGCCTGCTAAATATTTTTTGAAATTGCAGCCTATGCTACCAAATAGGTGGCGTCTGTTCCAGATGATGTCCCGCTGGTACAAAATATCCGGCAGGCCAGCCAGCCGCAGCCATTTCTAGGCTCGCCCAGCGCCATCTACTCACCCGGCTATGCAAGCTGCCTACGCGCGAACCGCCGCCAGCGGGGTTCTTATATCCTTGCCCCCCCCCCCCACCCCCCCCCACCCCCCCCACCACCACCACCGGGGGGGGCGACCTGAATTATGGGTTTGCCCACGGAGGAGTATAGGAATGGCTAGGAAACGGCATAGTGCTGAAGAGATAGTTGGGAAGCTACGGCAGCTTGTCTTGACGCTTCTATAGGGCCCGCCAGATAAACTGGCTCGGTTGCACCGGGCCTTGGAAGCGCTCTAGACGCAAATACAGGTCTGCCTCCCGTCGTGCGCGGTAGCGCACAGGAAGGGGGGGGCAGCGAGCGAAGCGCAGCTTCGTGAAAGCTGAAACCGGAGGGGTTAAATCAACAGAGTAGACAAAGAAAAACCCGCGGGATTTTGATCCCGCGGGTTTTGACTTTGGTCTTTGGCCTGTTGCTTACGGCAGCAGGGCCATGGTGTAGCTGAGAGTGGCCACCACACCGCCGGCGCAGGCATTGCCGGTGGTCATGTAGAAGTTGGCACAGCCGAAGCGGGTCAGGTCCGTACCGGTGTAGCGCAGGTCCAGCGAGAAGCCGTTGTAGGAAGCGGTCACGCCCAGGTCGCCGTGGTTGTAGCCGCTGGAGCCGGCACGGGCGGCATTCTCGGCCCACACATGGCCGTAGTTGCCGCTTATGCTCAGCCAGTCATTGATCGGATAGGCTAGGTTGAGGGCCAGGTAATTACCCTGGCCGCCGCCGAAGCTCAGTTCGGGCGAGAAGGCATAGGTGCCCATGGCGGTCACGCCGAAGTCAAAGGTGTACGACAGCTGGTTGACCAGTTCGAAATAGTCCGCGGTGGCCGAACCGGGCGCGAAGTTGCCGGCCGGATAGGCGTAGTAGATCGGCATGATGTGCCAGTCCACGCCGCCCAGGTCGGTGTGCTTGCCGCCATAGATGTCGATTTCCATGTACGGATTGCCGGAGTTGGTCGGATCGAAATCAACCGTCGAGGTCCAGGCGCCGATGTACCAGCCATCCGGGCCGGTCAGGGTCAGCGAACCCTGCGGCGCGAAGCTGCGGTCGCTCTGGCTGATGCCGCGGAAGCGGTAATCGTTGGTCACGGCCAGCGAACCCGACAGCGAAAACTCCGGAGCGTCCTGCGCGACGGCGGGAAGGCTGGTACCGAGCAGGCCAGCCAGGCTCGCCGCAGCGAGCGCCATCTTAGTCAAATTCTTCATTTCAGTTCCTCTCTTGATGCGCCTGAACGCGCAGTCGTCGCGGGGGCAGCCCCGATCACCACGACGTTTCCTGTTTTGGTGGGCGTATCTCAATACGGCGCATTGCCATTTCGGCCCGGTTTTGGGGTGAAAAGTCGTGATTTGTAACACCGTTGTTGCAATGCAACAGGTGCCTGCCTAATTATTGAGCGCATGGCCCGATAGCTGTGCAGCGGAGCGCCAAAAGTTAAAGGTTTCTGAATGTCGGCGCCGCCCGTTAAATGCTTGCCGGACTGCCGGAAAGACTCAGTTTGCCCCTAAGCGCGCCTCCGATTTCCCCGCCCGTCCGCATCGTCTTGATACGGCATGGACAGCCGCGCATTGCCCTTCGCCCGCGCACCTCGCATAGGGGCTTTGCGACCTATATCGACGATTACGAGGCCGCCGGGCTCGACCCCGCCAGCTTGCCGCCGCAGGAACTGCGCGATCTGGTCAGGGAACTCGATACCGTTTTCACCAGCGACCGTCCGCGCAGCCATCAGAGCGCCAAGGCGATGGCGCCGCATGCGCAATTGATTGCCGATCCGCTGTTCGCCGAAGCGCCGCTGGCATCGCCGCGCATTCCCTGGCTGAACATGCAGGTCGCCAAATGGGCGGTGCTGTCGCGCATCCTCTGGCATGCGGGTTTTCACCCCAGGATCGAGGACGCACGCACAACGTCGGCGCGCGCCGCGCGCGCCGCCGATATTCTGACGGCGCGCGCGAAGGCCAAGGGCGTTGCCGTGCTGGTGGCGCACGGCTATTTCAACTGGATGATCGGGCGGGAGCTGCGCCGCCGCGGATTTTCGCGCACCGGAATGCATCAGGCGCGTTATTGGAACGCGGTGACCTATCAGAGCGGCACATGATCGAGGCCAAATCCCATGATTGAAGAACGTCTGGAAATTCCTACCCTGGGCGCCGAAGTGAATCTGTATCGTCCCGACCGGCTGGCCGATTATCCCGGCATTATCTTCCTTACCGATGTGTGGGGCGTGCGTCCCGCCAATATCGGCATGGCCAAGCGGCTGGCCGAAAAGGGTTTCGCGGTCCTGGTGCCCAATGCTTTCCACCGCTATTCGCGCAACCGCTCCGAAGGCTTCATGCCCAGGGACGAGGCCGAGCAAATGCAAGTGCTGCACGAGTTGTTCGACGCGCTGACGCCGCAGCAGATGGACAGCGACGGCAAAGCCTATGCCGATTTCCTGCAATCCCAGACCAACGTGCAGACCTGCAAGATCGGGGTTGTGGGCCATTGCTATACCGGCCAGATGGCGGTGCGCATGGCCGCGATCATGCCTGACCGCATCGCTGCCGCCGCATCGTTCCATGGCGGCTGGCTGGCAACAGAAAAGCCGGACAGCCCGCATCTGTTGCTGGGCAAGGTCAAAGCGCGGCTCTATTTCGGCCATGCCGACAACGACCCGTTGATGCCCAGGGAATGGATCGACCGGCTGGAAGCGGCCTTGCGCGACTGGCACGGCGCGTTCGAAAGCGAAGTCTATCAGGGCGCAGCCCATGGCTGGACTGTGCCGGGCCGCGACGGCGTCTATAACGAATTGCAGGCGCAGCGGGCGTTTGAAAAAGAAGTCGAGCTGTTCGACGCCACCTTGAAGGCATAGCCGAAATGCCCGCAGGCGGTGTACATCAAACCGTCACCGATTCGCGCGCGCCATGACACGGTTGATTGTCCAATTCCTGCTTGTCGCCTGCCTTTTCGCCACCAGTCTTGGCGCATCGGCCGCGGCGCAGCCGCCCGGAAAGGTGCTGCGCTATGTGAGCCTGCGTGCCGAAAAAGCCTATATGCGCGAAGGCCCCACCTATTCGCACCGCGTGCTGTGGCAGTACCGCCATCGCGGCTATCCCTTCGCAGTCATCGCTGAATATGACGTGTGGCGGCGCGTGCGCGCCGTGGACGGCACCACGGGCTGGATGAGCCATGCCATGCTCAGCGACCGGCGCACCGTGCTGGTGACGGGCAAGGGCCGGGTCAACCTGCATGAGAATGCCGATGGCGGCGCGGTGGTGGCGCTGGCCGATCCCGGCGCGATCGCGACTTTGCGGGCCTGCACCCGCACGGCCTGTCAGGTGCACAGCGCCGATGTCGATGGCTGGATTCCCAAGTCGCGAATCTGGGGCGTGGGAGCGGGCGAAGTTTTTGACAGGCTGCCAAGCCGCCGCTAATGGCGGAAGTGGCGCATGCCGGTAAAGACCATCGCCAAACCAGCCTCATCCGCCGCGTCGATCACCTTCTGGTCGTTCATCGAGCCGCCTGGCTGGATCACCGCCGTGGCGCCGGCTTCCGCCACGACCAGCAGGCCATCCGGGAAGGGGAAGAAGGCTTCCGAGGCCGCCGCCGAACCTTTGGTCTTCGGTTCGTCCCAGCCGGCTATCGTTGCGGCGTCCTTGGCCTTGATGGCGGCGATGCGGGCGGAGTCCACGCGGCTCATTTGCCCCGCGCCGATACCGGCGGTGGCGCCGTCCTTCACATAGATGATGGCATTGGACTTCACATGCTTGCCGATGGTGAAGGCAAGCAGCATGTCGGTGATTTCCTGCTGGGTCGGCTGGCGCTTGGTGACGACCTTGAGTTCTTTGCGCGTGATGCGGCCATTGTCGCGGGTCTGCACCAGAAAGCCGCCCGCCACCGAACGATACGTCAGTGTCGGGGCGAGGGCATCGGGAAGTCCGCCCGCCGTTAACAGGCGCAGATTCTTCTTGGCCGCCAGGATGCGCTTGGCATCGTCGTCGGCATCGGGGGCGATGATCACTTCGGTGAAGATCTTGGAGATTTCTTCCGCCGTGGCACCATCCAGTTTCTGGTTGAAGGCCAAGACGCCGCCAAAGGCCGAAACGCTGTCACAGGCCAGCGCCTTCAGATAGGCGTCCTTCAGGCTGGTGCCCAGCGCGACGCCGCAGGGATTGGCGTGCTTGATGATGGCGCAGGCGGGCGCGGCCTTGGGATCGAATTCCGCCACCAACTCGTAAGCGGCATCGGTGTCGTTGATGTTGTTGAAGCTCAGCTCCTTGCCCTGCACCTGAACGGCGGTGGCGACGCCGGGACGGTTTGAGCCGTCGACATAGAAAGCCGCTTCCTGATGCGGGTTTTCGCCATAGCGCAGGCCCTGGCGCAGCAGGCCACCCAGCGCGCGGCGGCGCGGCGGCTGTTTTTCGCCGTCCTTGGCCAGTTCGCTGGCAAACCAGGTCGAAACGGCTGCGTCATAGGCGGCGGTGCGGGCGAAGGCGCGCTGCGCCAGGGTGCGGCGCAGCGTCAGCGTGGTGCCGCCATTGTTGGCCGCCATCTCGTCCAGCACAGCTTTATAATCTTCGACATCCACCACCACCGTCACCCAGTCATGGTTCTTGGCCGCCGAGCGGGTCATGGCCGGGCCGCCGATATCGATATTCTCGATGGTGGTGTCGAAATCGGCGCCGCGCGCCACGGTGGCTTCGAAGGGATAGAGATTGCATACCAGTAGATCGATGCCGTCGATGCCATGTTCCTTCATCGCAGCGGCGTGATCGGCCTTGTCGCGCAACGACAAAAGCCCGCCATGCACCATCGGATGCAGCGTCTTTACCCGGCCGTCCATCATTTCGGGGAAGCTGGTGATCTCGGATACGTCGGCCACGGTCAGGCCTGCATCGCGCAGCGCCTTGGCAGTGCCGCCGGTGGAAATCAGCATCACGCCCTGCGCCGCCAGCCCTGAAGCGAAATCGAGCAGGCCGGTCTTGTCGGACACGGACAAAAGGGCGCGGGAAATCTTGCGGACGGTCATGCGCGGCACTCGCAAAAAAAGGGGCCAAAAGACCCGCCGCTCTTATCGTTTCATGACCGAATAGAAAAGGGCCAGGACGGCGCTTGCACACAGCGACCAGCCCACGGGAACCTGATAAATATGGTGGTTCCAGGTGAAGGAGAAATCGCCCGGCAGCGGCTCGGGTTCGAACGCCATCACCAGCGGCGCCAGAAACGCCGCCCCCAGCACCAGAATCACCAGCATGACGGTGAGCTTACCCATGCGCGGACGGCATCAGGCTGATTCCCAGCCGGGCGAACAAAGCGCGGTCCTTGCCGGCGACCGGATTGGGCGTGGTCAGCAAGCGTTCGCCATAGAAAATGGAGTTGGCCCCGGCCAGGAAACACAGCGCCTGGGTCTCGTCGCTCATTTCCTCGCGGCCCGCCGACAGGCGCACAAAGGATTTTGGCATGGTGATGCGCGCCACCGCGATGGTGCGCACGAAATCCAGCGGGTCTAGCGGGGTGGACAAAGCCTGCGGCGTGCCTTCGATCTGCACCAGCGCGTTGATCGGCACGCTTTCGGGATGCGCGGGCAGCGTGGCCAGCGCATGGATCAGACCGATGCGGTCCTCGGCACTCTCGCCCATGCCGACAATGCCGCCGCAGCACACATTGATGCCGGCACCCCGCACATGATCCAGCGTGTCCAGCCGGTCCTGATAGGTGCGGGTGCTGATGATGTGGCGGTAATATTCCGGCGAGGTATCGAGATTGTGGTTGTAGTAATCCAGCCCCGCCTGTTTCAGGCGTGACGCCTGCGGCGCGGTCAGCATGCCCAGCGTGACGCAGGTTTCCATGCCCAGTGCGCGCACGCCTTCGACCATCTCGCAGACCTTGTCGAGATCCTTGTCCTTGGGATTGCGCCAGGCGGCGCCCATGCAGAAACGCGACGCGCCGGCCGCCTTGGCGGCGCGGGCATCGGCCAGCACGGCTTCGACTTCCATCAGCTTGGAGGCTTTCAGCCCGGTCTCGTTCTTGGCCGACTGGCTGCAATAGCCGCAATCTTCCGGGCAGCCGCCGGTCTTGATCGACAGCAGCGTCGAGGTCTGCACCTGGTTGGCATCGAAATGGGCGCGGTGCACGCTCTGGGCGCGGAACATGAGGTCCGCAAAGGGCTGGGCGAACAGGGCGGAGATTTCCTCGCGGGTCCAGTCGGAGCGCGGGGTTGTGTGCAGGTCGCGGATGGGTGCGTTCATGACCCCATTCTAGGGGCTCAAAGCCCCCCGTAAAAGGGTGGCGAAAGCGGCCGAAAACCGCTAAACCGCCCGGCCTGTGCCCCAGTGGTGGAATGGTAGACGCGGCAGACTCAAAATCTGTTGCCGCAAGGCGTGCTGGTTCAAGTCCGGCCTGGGGCACCACTCGCTTCGCTCGTGATGCCCCATGCCGGGTTGTTTGATTGTCCGTCCTCGCGCCTACGGCGTTGCGGGCGGACGGGGCCTGGGGCACTTAGTTTGAATGGCGATTGTTTCCCATCCGGCGATACCCTAGCCTTCTTGAAAAATCGGGGAGGTCTTCCATGCGCCGCATTGCTTTCACGCTCGCTTTTTCGCTTACCGCCACATCTGCTTTGGCGCAGCCTCTGCCGGCACAGGCCAGCTATCCGCCGGTGACGGGCGCCAAGGGCGTGGTCCAGACCCATGCGCTGTCGATGGAGCTGGCTGACCGAATCGCCCATGCCGCCATCGACCAGTGTCGCAAGATGGGCTACCGCACCACCATCGCCGTGCTGGATTCTTCGGGCGCGATGAAGGCGTTCCTGCGCGATGACGGCACGGGTCCGCACACCATCGGCTTGGCCCGCGACAAGGCCTATACCGCCATAACCCTGGCCAACCGTTTTGCCACATCCGGCACTTTCGCCACGGCGCGCAATTCGACGCTGGGTTCGCCCAAGACCAATATCGAAGGCGTGGTCGGCGTGGCCGGCGGCGTGCCGATCAAGTATCGCGGCGAAACCATCGGCGGCATCGGTTCGTCCGGCGCGGTGGGCGGCGACAAGGACGAAATCTGTTCGCAAGCCGGGATTGATGCCGTCGCCGACCAGCTCAAATAGTTTCACGGTCAGCGCCGCCCGCAGCGTGCCCGAAATGACGGCCACGGCGGCACTGTTCCGTGCCTATGCCAAAACGCTCGATATCGATCTGGCGCCGCAGGGTTTCGCCACGGAAGTTGCCGCGTTGCCGGGCATCTATGGTCCCCCGGCGGGCGAAATTATCCTGGCGAAGCGCGGCGATCATGTTCTGGGGTGCATCGCGCTCAAGCCGCTCGAGCCGCCGCGCATTGCCGAAATCAAGCGGCTGTATGTGCGCGAACAGGTGCGCGGCATCGGCGTCGGCAAGGCGCTGGTGGAAGCGGCAATCCAGACGGCGCGCGATCTGGGGTATGGCGAAATCAAGCTCGATACCCTGCCGCAGATGGCGGGCGCCATCGCGCTTTATAAGAAGAGCGGCTTTGCGCCCATCCCGCCCTATGGCAGCCATCCCTATCCGGGCCTGCTGTGCCTTGGCAAAGTCCTGACATGAAAAAAGCGGCGCCCGGTGAGGGGCGCCGCTTCTTCCTTCAGCCGCGAGGCCGTTAGCGGTTGCCAGCCATGATCAGGACGGCGATCAGGCCGGTGGCGGCGGCAGCGAGGACATAATTGTTGTCCACCTGGCGCCACTCATAACCGCGGGGCGGGCGCTGCAGCCTGTGCTGCCGATAGTCGAT
This sequence comes from uncultured Alphaproteobacteria bacterium, assembly GCA_903837555.1. GTDB lineage: Bacteria > Pseudomonadota > Alphaproteobacteria > Micropepsales > Micropepsaceae > Rhizomicrobium. The sequence continues at coordinate 8,155 of CAILUV010000032.1, read as the reverse complement.
GCGCCGGCCGCGGTTCCAGTCATGCCGCTCGATGCGGCCACCCTTGCGCCAGCCCCGATGACCATAATTGTCATGGCCGCGATTGTTGAAGCTGGGGCCACGGCGGTCATCGCGACGGTCGTTCTGACGCTCGTAGCGATTGTTGTTGTTCCAGCCCTGGGCGAAGGCTTCGCTCATGGGGGCCGCCAGCATCAGGACGGCGGCGGCAGTGGCGAGAAACTTTTTCATTGGGGTACCTTTCTGTTCGTACCGTTTACGAGCACGAAGATAGGTTTTCCCCCGTGAACCCAGCCTGAATGGGACCGGCAGGAAGCGGTCAGGCTTGTCTTAAAGTGTGTCGGAGACGCGAATTAAGGCCCGGAAACGCTGGGTTTTAGGCTGCGGTCCATCCCCCGTCTATGGATATAATGCTGCCGGTGATCGAGCGCGCCATGTCGCCCGCCAGATAGACCGCCAGCGCCGCGACTTCATCGACCGTCACGAACTGTTTGGTGGGCTGGGCGTGCAGCAGCACATCGTTGATCACCTGTTCGCGCGTCAGGCCGCGTGCCGCCATGGTGTCGGGAATCTGGCGCTCCACCAGCGGGGTCCAGACATAGCCGGGGCATATGGCGTTGGCGGTGATGCCGGAGGTGGCGGTTTCCAGCGCCACGCTTTTGGTGAAGCCGGCGATGCCGTGTTTGGCGGCGACATAGGCCGACTTGAAAGGCGAGGCGATCAGCGCATGCGCCGATGCGGTGTTGATGATGCGGCCCCACTTCTTTGCTTTCATGCCGGGGATGGCAGCCTTGGTGGCATAAAAAGCAGAAGACAGGTTGATGGCGACGATCTGTTCCCATTTCTCGGCCGGAAATTCCTCAACCGGTGACACGAACTGGATGCCGGCATTGTTGACCAGAATGTCGACGCTGCCCAGCTTGGCGATGGCCTCCTGCACCATGGCCTCGGTCTGATCGCCCTTGCTCATGTCGGCGCCGGAATAAATCGCCTTGACGCCGAATTCGGTTTCGATGCCGCTGCGCTCTTTCTCGATTGCGTCCTTGTCGCCAAAACCGTTGATGCAGATATCGGCGCCTCCCCTGGCATAGGCGCGGGCGATGGCCAGGCCGATTCCGGACGTCGAACCGGTGACGAGGGCGACTTTGCCTTTGAACATGGACGATCTTTCCGTGAAATCCGGGCAAAGCTTACAGCAAGGCGCGGGGGCGTGAATGCGGCCTCATGTAGCGAAGTCGCGGGCGCAAAAACGGGCGAAACCGGCTATGATTCGACCGTGGACCACAATCCCATCCATTCTGCGGGGCATCCGGCGGGCCACCGCTACGATCCCATTCCGCGTCCCGAGGGCTGCGGGCGCATCGCGCTGGTGCTGCAGGGCGGCGGCGCGCTGGGCGCCTATCAGTCGGGCGTGTATCAGGCGCTGCACGAAGCGGGACTGGAACCGGACTGGGTGTCGGGCGTCTCGATCGGCGCGATCAACGCGGCGCTGATTGCCGGCAACCTGCCGGAACGGCGACTGGCGGCCGTCTGCGAATTTTGGGACCGCATCACCGACCGCACCATCTGGCCCTACACGCCTGATGGCGACATTTTCCGCCAGACGCGCAACACCGTGTCGGCCATGACCACGGCGCTGTTCGGCCAGCCCGGCTTTTTCAAACCCCATCAGACGAACCCGTGGTATCTGCCCGCCGGCAACAAGAACGCCACGAGCTTTTACGACAACGGCCTGCTGCGCCAGACGCTGGAAGAGCTTGTCGATTTCAACATCCTCAATTCCGGACCGGTCCATTTCGCGGTGGGCGCGGTGAATGTGGTGACCGGAAATTTCCATTTCTTCGACAATCGCAAGGAAGAAATCCGCGCCGAGCATATCCTGGCCAGCGGCGCGCTGCCGCCCGCTTTCCCCATGGTGCAGATCGGCACGGATTATTTCTGGGATGGCGGCATCGTTTCCAACACGCCGCTGGCACATCTGCTGGCGCAGGATGATGACCTCAACAGCCTGGTGTTCCAGGTGGATCTGTTCAGCGCGCGCGGCGCCCTGCCGCGCACCATGACCGATGTGCTGGGCCGCCATAAGGACATTCTCTATTCCTCGCGCACCCGCCAGGTGACGGACAACTTTGCCCGTCTGCAACGCTGGAAGAACCGCTGTTATGACGCGCTGATGAAGGTGCCGGAGGGTGATCTGACCGACGAGGATCGCGTCTTGCGCGACAAGCTGGCCGTGCTGCCGCGCGCCACGATCCTGCAGATGATCTATCAGCAGAAATCCTATGAAGGGAACGCGCGCGATTACGAGTTCTCGCCCGACTCCATGCACGAGCATTGGAAGAATGGCCATGAGGACACGGTGCGCTCGCTCAAGCGCAAGGACTGGCTGGCGATGCCGCCCAAGCATGTGGGCGTCGTGACCCATGACGTGCATCGCGACAATGAAGGGCGCTGACGCCGCCGACATTGCCGGGCGGCTGGAACGGCTTCCTCCCACCCGCGGTTTCTGGCGGCGTATCACCTTCCTGTCGCTGGGCGGATTTTTCGAATTCTACGACCTGTTCCTGGCCGCCTATGTCGCACCGGGACTGGTGCGCAGCGGCATCTATACCAGCACGACCTCGGACTTTTTCGGCAATACCGGCATTGCCGGGTTCGTCGCCTCGTTCTTTCTGGGGCTGTTCGTCGGCACATTTCTTTTCAGTTACATCGCCGACCGGCTGGGACGCCGCACCATCTTCACCGTTTCGCTGCTGTGGTATGCGGGGGCATCGGTCATCATGGCGTTCCAGCAGGATGCGTTCAGCCTGAACCTGTGGCGGTTTATCTGCGGCATCGGCATCGGTGTGGAGCTGGTCACCATCGACACCTATATCGCCGAGCTTTCGCCGCCTAAGACGCGTGGTCGCGCCTTTGCCTATTCCAATATCATCCAGTTCTCCGCCATTCCGGTGGTGGCGTTGCTGGGCTGGCTGCTGGTGCCGCACACCTTCCTCGGGATCGACGGCTGGCGGCTGGTAATCGTCGCCGGATCGGTCGGCGCGCTGCTGGCCTTTTTCGTGCGGCGCAACCTGCCGGAGAGTCCGCGCTGGCTGGCCAGTCATGGCCGGGCGCAGGAGGCTGAAACCATCGTGGTATCCTGGGAGGTCGAGGCGCGGCTGGAAGGCGCCGAGCTGGCCGAGCCGGTCCCGCATGAAGTGAACCAGGGCAGGGGCCGCTTTGGCGAAATCTGGCAGGGCGTCTATCGCGGCCGCACCGTGATGCTGATCGCTTTCAATCTTTTCCGCGCCGCAGGCTATTACGGCTTCGCAAGCTGGATGCCGACCTTGTTGATCGCCAGCGGCGTGGAAGTGACCAAAAGCCTGGGCTACACCTTCATCATCGCCATTGCCGCGCCCTTCGGGCCGCTGCTGGGCCTGCTGTTCAGTGACCGGGTTGAGCGCAAGTGGATCATTGCCGGTTCCGCATTGGCCATCGTTGCGGTGGGGTTGGCCTTCACCCAGGCCGGCAGCATGCTGGCGATCGTGGCCTGCGGCGTGGCGATGACCTTATGCAACAATATCCTGTCCTTCGCCTATCACGGCTATCAGCCGGAACTGTTTCCCACCCGCATCCGCGCCCGCGCTGTGGGCTTCGTCTATTCCTTTTCGCGGATCTCGACCACCTTCAGCGCCTTCGTCATCGCTTTCCTTCTGCGCGAGTTTGGCGCGCCGGGCGTGTTCGTCTTCATCGCCGGCTGCATGGCGATGGTGGCGCTGGTGATCGGAATTTTCGGGCCGAAAACGCATGGCCTGGCGCTAGAGAAAATATCGCGATGAACTACCGCCACGGCTATCACGCCGGGAATTTTGCCGACGTCGTCAAGCATCTGGCGCTGGTCGCGATCCTGCAGCATCTGAAAAAGAAAGACACGGCATTTGCGGTGGTGGACAGCCATGCTGGGCGCGGCGTCTATGACCTGACCGGGGAGGAAGCGGCAAAGACAGGTGAGGCCCGCGGCGGCTTGGCGCGATTGATAAACCTGCCGGACGAAATGCCGCCGGCGCTGGCTGCGTATCTGGGTCTGGTCAAAGAGGGCGGGCCGTCACGCTATCCTGGCTCGCCGCTGCTGGCGGCGCAGTTGCTGCGTCCGCAGGACCGCCTGACGGCGATCGAAAAGCATCCTGAGGAATTCGCCGCGCTGAAAGACGTGTTGGCGTCATATGCCAATGTGCAGGCCGAACAGGGCGATGGCTATGTCCGCGCCGTGAAGCTGTTGCCGCCGCCGTCGCGCCGCGGGCTTGTGGTAATGGACCCGCCGTTCGAGGCGACGGATGAGTTTGAAAGCCTGGCGCGGGCCATCAGCGGCGCAGTGCGCAAATTCGCGACCGGTATTTTCCTGATCTGGTATCCGGTCAAATCCCAGTCCGCGACCGATGTCTTTCTCGGCGAAGTTCTCGCGGCGGGGGTTCAAAAAGCCTTGACGGTGGACACCCAGATTTCGGCCCCCGAAGGCAAGCTCGACCGGGCCGGGCTGCTGGTGATCAATCCGCCTTACGGCTTCGACGCCGAAATGTTCGCCGCGGCCCAGATTATCGCCGCGCCGCTGGGGGCCGATATTGGCGTCAAATGGCGCGCCGGCGGCCCCTAAGCATTTGAAATCACGGGCAGGAAAACACCTTGCCTTGCCGTCTCGCCTTCTTTATCACCGCCGGCGGACAGGTGGTCGAGTGGTCGATGGCACCGCACTCGAAATGCGGCATACCTGCAAGGGTATCGTGGGTTCGAATCCCACCCTGTCCGCCATGAAAATCAATAAGTATATGATATTTATTGATATTAATCGAGCATCTCGATTTATCCCACAAACCATCCCACAAATCTAAATTCGCCGCACGTCGCCTTGTCGGAGATCCCCCACCCCCCTTCGTCTTCGACGGGGTGGGGTCCACATCCACATAGACCCGCCATGTAAATGGGCCTGAATTTTAGGCTCGCCCCCCGCTGGCTATTAAATACACTGAAATATGTGTATATATTAGACGAGCTTGAAAACAGGACGAAGCAAGATGAACCGAACTGGAGCAGGGGGCTTCATGAAGGGCCAGTCCGGCAATCCCGGCGGTCGGCCACGCGAGATTGGCGAGATACGGGATCTAGCCCGCGTTCACACAGCAGACGCCATAGAGGCCCTGCGCGGCATAGCCGTCGACCTGACAGCACCGGCATCTGCTCGCGTTGCCGCCTCCGAGGCGTTGCTCAATCGGGCGTGGGGCAGGCCCAGCCTGGCGATCTCAGCCGAAGGCGAGAGCGAGCCGCTCGAGCTGATTGTTTCTTGGCGCGGGGCGTGAGGCGGCGCTATCTAAAAGCTACGGCGCTAAAGCCGTAAGCGCATCAAGGGAAGATCATCTTGATAATCTTAGGAATTATCGGCGGGATGTACCGACTAGCGGGTCCGTCACCAGACCTGATGCTCTTTCCTGCCAGTCCCATTAGGTGGGAAATTCTGCCGCCGAACAGCAGAAACACAACAACGCCAAAAATCAAGAGATGCCAGTAGCTGAGGCCAAACATGAAATGCTCTTTCGTGGTGGGCTGGGCTACGTCTTAGCCCTACCGCCCAAACCCTAGCCTAGGTCAGCCCGGCGAGCCATCCAGCCGGGATGCACAGGCGGGCGTCATCATCAAACCGATAGCTACAAATGAAAACGACGGCACAATGGCCGCCGTTCTCAATTCAATGTCGTGCGCGTTATCTGCAATTCGGATTGGGACGGTTCCACGGGTCGCTGCTGTTGCCACCCGGACCGCTGTAGCATCCGCCACCGGGGCCAGTGTAAGCCCCACCGCCGGGACCAGTGTACGCACCGCCGCCCGGACCCGTGTAAGAGCCACCACCGGGACCGGTGTAGAGGCCACCGCCCGGACCAGTGTACGCACCGCCGCCGGGTCCGGTGTAAAGACCGCCGCCCGGACCTGTGTAAGCCCCACCGCCGGGACCAGTGTACGCACCGCCCCCCGGGCCTGTGTACAGGCCACCACCGGGGCCGGTGTAGCAAGCGCCGCCGGGACCAGAGTATCCAACGCACTGAGCAAACGCTGCGGGTGCGCTGAACGTGAGGAGTGCGACAGTCAGTAAAGCTGTAAAGCGCATACTAGCCTCCATCTAAGCCCATCACATGAGCCAAGCAGCGCCCCGCATGGAACGCCATGCCCTAAGCCTATGCTTATCGCAGCGAATTGATACTGCGCTGCCAACTGGCTGTTTCAAATGCGCAAATCTTGCAGGGCCACTTGACCTGCCCCGGCGGGCGGAATGGGCTATGCTAGGCGGAAACGGGGGCTGCCATATGCACGCTCCGTCGATCACGCGGCGACCAGCCCATCGACCGGGACCTTCGCCATGCGGCGCGGCGGCTCGCTTTCGACGGCATCCGCTGTCCGAAGGTGACATTCCAGTGCCGCAAAGATCGCGGCATCCACCGTCTCATCGAATTTGCGGGCGAAAAGCGCGGGACTGGCGATCAGCATGGCGGCATCTTCGTGCTGGAAGGTGCGTGGCCGCAGCTTGATGTTGCCATCCGGCACCCAGTCAATCTCGCGCATATCGTCGTTGATGACAGTTCCATGTTCCACGGTATTCATCATCACGGTCTGAAAGAAGCCTTCGTCTGCGATGAACGTGTTCTTGTAGAACGCCTTGTAGCGGGCGACCTGCGGCGCGTGGACGACGAAGTGGCAGAACCGGCGGCTCACGATCATCCACTGGTTTCCGATATAGGGTGTCACCCCTTTCAGAAACGGTCGGCTTAGAATGGTCCGAAAAATGCGATTGTTCGTCTCTATGACGTATTTGCGCACACGCGACATCGTATCGGGACGGGTCAGATACTGGTCCTCGGCCTTTATAAACTCCTTGCCGCGACTGCCTGAAAGAAAGCGCATAATCTGCCGCTGGCTTTTCAGGGGAAAATCCTGGCCGCTGAGATTTATGAAGTATTCCCAGTTCACATCCATGCACAGCAGTTCAGCCATGCCCCGCAGTTCTGCATCTACCAGACTGTATCCACCCCACAGTGCCCTCTTGCCCTTCAGGACCGCAGCGTTGCGATAGCCAGCGACAAACGCGCGTATATCGGCGTCAAGTTCCGCACCGGAACTTTTGTCGATGTGTACCAGATAGTGGTTTCTGGGGTCGTAAATTGCCTTGAAAAGCCGCTTGAACTGTTCGGGATAGCGGTGAACCAGCAAGAAATACGCGATCATAAGTCTACCTTCTTGGCAACGATTGCATGGCGACGCCAATGGAACAGGCAAGCGCGCTCACATCCGCGCAAACATGGCGGATGTGCAAGCGCGCGCCTGACACAACGTCGGCTCTTCAATCATGTTTTGAAGAAACAGCCGGTCATGGAACAAACTACTTGGAGCCTGTCGTTCCGGCACACTTTCAATATCAGATCATGCACGCAGTTACAATGTAAGCGAGAGTGACCTGCCCAGCCACGCAGAAGCCAAAAGGCCCATGCCTCGGCTACATCGTCGACCATGTGATCGCCCGGAAGTGCGGCGGGGCGGATAGCCCGGCGAACGTGCAATGGCAGACCGTCGACGAGGCTAAGGCGAAGAATCGGCTGGAGTAGGACGGCCTCTGCCGCCTCACACCGTCAGGCCCCAATCATCGCTGGCTATGGACCACCCCCGCCCTTAAAGCCCTCCGACCTCTAAAATCCCCGCCAGACCCCACTACCCCGGCACCACCCATTTTCCGTTGATGGTACCTACGCTCCACCCTGCTTACGATTTTGCTCGGTCGATCCGGTGTGATGGGGATGGGGTTGATATGATCCAAATAATTTTTTAGAAGATAAAAAATACAATTCTTTCAAATGGCCGTTAGGCCCGCTTTAAGGGACGGCGCCATGCTCAATAACTCCAAATTCCAGAACCGCCTTCTTGTGGCTTTTCTTGGTGGCGCATCACTTGCTGCCCTAAGCATTGCAGCGTCTGCCCAGACACTGTCTGGGGCGAAAACCGTCACCCAAACATTCTCAGCTGCGGACCTGAACGTTGCCACAGATGCAACCTTCAGCGTCACAACGCTAACCGGAAATGCCATAGATCTTACTAGTACGAATAGCCTTATCTTCACCGACAACTACCAATCGGTGATAAATGG
>CAILUV010000031.1 GCA_903837555.1 uncultured Alphaproteobacteria bacterium | reverse complement strand
TGGGCGGCAACGCCCCCTTCATCGTCTGCAAGGACGCCAATCTGAACGACGCGCTGGACGGCGCCATGCTGGCCAAGATGCGCAACAGCGGCGAAGCCTGCACCGCCGCCAACCGCTTCTATGTGCACAAGGACATCTACCAGCCGTTCACCGATGGCATCGTGGAGCGCATGTCCAAGATCAAGCTGGGCGAAGCCACCGACCCGGAATCGACACTGGGCCCGATGGTCAACGAAAAGTCGGTCGCCAAGATCGCCGAACTCGTGGACGACGCCATCGCCAAGGGCGCCAAACTGCTCCTGGGCGGCCAGCGCCTCAATCGCCCCGGCTATTACTATCCGCCGACGGTGCTGCAGGACGTGCCGGACAATGCCGACATGATCAAGGAAGAGATTTTCGGACCGGTCGTGTCGCTGCAGTCGTTCACAGACGAGGCCGAAGCCATCCGGAAGGCCAACGACACGGAGTATGGCCTGGCCGCTTACGTCTACACCCAAGACCTGAAGCGCGGCATGCAGATCTGCGAAAAGCTGGAAGCCGGCATGCTGGGCCTCAATCGCGGTTTGATGTCGGACCCGGCGGCGCCGTTCGGCGGCGTCAAGCAGTCGGGCCTGGGCCGCGAAGGCTCGCACCACGGCCTGATCGAGTTCTGCGAGATCAAGTACGTCTCGACGAACTGGTAAGCGTTACGAAGAACAGCTCACTTCCAGGTGAGACAGTTCCGGTGGCGGCGGCGCGGCGAAAGCTTCGTCGCCGTCATGCTTTTCAAAGGGTGCCTGAATCAGTTTGAAAATACGGTCTAGAGTGCCGACATCGCCCCTGTCTTCCACGGCGCGGATCGCAGTTTCCGCCACCCAGTTGCGCAGGACATATTTGGGATTGACGCGGTCCAGCCCTGACAGGTCTTCGCTCTGCGTGCGCACCCGATAGCGGGATAGCCAGGCTTGCGCATCCACATGGGCCTCGCCGAACAGCTTCAGCCAGTCGGCGTCTTCGCCGGTCAGGTTGCGGAACGACAACGTGTAATCGGCGCGGGTCTTGTTCATCAGCCCCAGCAAACCGCCGATCAGCTTGTTGTCGCCTTCCACCTCATGCGTCAGGCCCAGTTTGGATCGCATCAGCGCGTGATAAGTGCCGCCAAAGTGATTTTCAAACGTGGCCAGTTTCTCGATCAGGGTTTCGGTCGGGATCAGGTCGGACAAGGCCAGCGCCAAGGCACGCAGATTCCAGTGCGCGATCACCGGCTGGTTGATGAAACTGTAACGCCCTTGGGTGTCGGTATGGTTGCAGATGAACTGGGGATCATACGCATCCAGAAAGCCATACGGCCCATAGTCCAGCGTCAGACCCAGGATGGACATATTGTCGGTGTTCATCACGCCATGGGCAAAACCCACCGCCTGCCACTGCGCCACCATGACGGCGGTGCGCCTGACCACTTCGCCATACCAGGCGGCATGATCGCCGATCAGTTCCGGGAAATATTCCGCGATGACATGGTCGGCCAGGATGCGGACCTTGTCCTTCTCTCCGCGATGGAAGAAATGCTCGAAATGGCCGAAGCGCACATGGCTTGGTGCCAGGCGCGTCAGCACCGCGCCGGGCTCCGGCGCCTCGCGCATCACCGTCTCGCCGGTGGCAACAATGGCCAGTGCCCGGCTGGTGGGAATACCCAGCGCCGCCATGGCTTCGCTGCCAAGATACTCGCGGATGGTCGAACGCATCACGGCGCGGCCATCGGCGAAGCGTGAATAGGGTGTTTTACCCGCGCCCTTGAGCTGAATGTCCCAGAGCTCGCCCTTGGAATTGCGCGCCTGGCCGATCATCAGCGCACGGCCGTCACCAAGCTGCCCGGCCCAGACGCCGAACTGATGGCCGGAATAGACCATCGCCAGGGGCGAAAAGCCTTCCAGCGGCTGATGGCCCGACAGAACATCCACGAAGCGCGGATCGTCGAACAAGCGGGGATCGAGGTCCAGAAGCGCCGCCGCCTTCACATTGGCATGGAGCAGACGTGGATGCTCGCCCACCTTCTCGGCAGGCATCTTTGTATAAAAATCGTCCGGCAGGCCGGCGTAATGGTTTTCGAGACTGAGACCGAAATCGGACATGGTGCCCTAACGCGCCAATGCGGCGCTGCGCCTCAGCGCCATGATGGTGTTTTCCAGTTCGCCCAGGAACCGCGAACGATCGCGGCTGCTGAAACCGGAATGATGGGTCTGGCCGCCGGGCGTCAGTTCGCGCAGGTGACGGCTGAGTTCGCGCATCCCCAGCGCCATGCCGATGCCTTCGGCGGTGAACGGTTTGCCATTGGGGCCCAGCACACGCGCACCCTTGTCCAGACAGCGTGAGGCCAGCGGAATGTCGGCGGTGATGCAGATGTCGCCGGCCGCAATATGGTCGACGATCCAGTTGTCGGCGGCATCCGCCCCTTCCGCCACGGTGACGTGACGCAGGAGCGGATTGGCCGACGGGCGCAAGCCACCATTGCTGACGATGGTGACGGTCAGGCCATGCCGGGCCGCCACCTTTTCGATCTCCGCCTTTACGGGGCAGGCGTCGCCGTCAACAAACAGTGAAATCAAGCAGCGCCTTCTCTTTTCTTGTCCTTGGCGCGATGCCAGTGCGGGCGCGATCCGTTGCGCTTCTTGGGCGCGTGCGGATTGTGCGCGTCAGCGGCTTCACGATGACCGCCGCCATGGCCGCCAGGCTTGTGACCACTCGGCTTGCCCCGGCCGCCCCGGTTGTGACCGTGCGGACGGCGCGGCTCTTCCTGCTGCTGGCGCTGTTCGGCTGTCAGCTCCGGCAGGTCGTGCGCCACGACTTCGATCTTCATGCGAATGATGCGTTCGATGTCGCGCAGGTAAGCGCGCTCCGAAGCGTCGCAGAAGCTGATGGCGATGCCGTCGGTGCCGGCGCGCGCGGTGCGGCCGATGCGGTGGACATAGCTTTCCGGTTCGTTGGGCAGCTCGAAATTGATCACATGGGTGATATAGTCGACGTCGATGCCGCGGGCGGCGATGTCGGTCGCCACCAGCACGCGCGCCTTGCCGGTCTTGAACATGTCCAGCGCCCGCTGACGGGCATTCTGTGACTTGTTGCCATGAATGGCTTCCGCCACCACGCCGGTGCGCGACAGATGCTCTGCCACCCGGTTGGCGCCATGCTTGGTGCGCGTGAACACGATCACCTTGTTCATCGAAACGTCCTTCAGCAGTTCGCTGAGCAACTGGCGCTTCTGCGGCATCGGCACGTAATACAGCTTCTGCTCGACGCGGTCGGCGGTCTTGCTCTGCGGCGCGACCTCAATCCGTTCGGGCTGGCGCAGCATGTCGTGGGTCAGCTTGACGATATCGTCCGGCATGGTGGCCGAGAACAGCATCGACTGGCGCTCGCGCGGCAGCATCGCCACCAGCTTGCGCACGTCGCGGATGAAGCCCATGTCCAGCATGCGGTCGGCTTCGTCGACGATGAAGGTGTTCACCGCGTCGAGGCGCACCATCTTCTGCTGCACCAGGTCGAGCAGGCGGCCCGGCGTGGCGACAAGCACGTCGACGCCCTTGGCCATGTTCTTGATCTGGGTGTTCTGGTTCACGCCGCCCAGGATCACGGTCATACGCAGATTCAGGTGGCGGCCATAGGTGCGCAGGGATTCCTCGATCTGCACCGCCAGTTCGCGGGTCGGGGCCAGGATCAGCGCCTTGGCCTGCTTGGGCTGGGGCGGCACATGGCCGATCGACAGCTTCTGCAGCAGCGGGATGCCGAAGGCGGCCGTCTTGCCGGTGCCGGTCTGGGCGATGCCCAGAAGGTCCTTGCCGGCCATCAGCGCCGGGATGGCGCGGGTCTGGATCGGGGTGGCTTTGGTATAGTTTTCGGCCGCAAGGGCGCGAAGGATCGGCTCGGCAACGCCAAGCGATTCAAAAGTTACGTCGGTCACAAAAGTCCTTAAAAACCGTGGGAACGCGCCAAAAGGCACGGATTTACGGCTGGTTGCCGTCTTCCACGCACACTGGAGGGAACGGAGGTCAGAGCTGGGATCCGGCGGTGGCAGCGTCGATGGACGCCTTGTGCGGCCGCAAGCGGATGACGGGTGTATGGTTGTATTGCGCGATAAAGTCAACCACCCCTATTGCAGCGCAACATAAATCCGTAACATTTGTTCCCATTCTCCCGTTGCGAGGGGGCGCTTTCTGTAGGCATCATGTCGCAGTCGCCCCGCGCAGCCGGGATCGGGGATGGCTTTGGGGTGTCTTGCCGGCATGGGGTGTGGCGTCGGTTCTCATGGCTTACGGCGATAATGACAAGGCCATTTCGCAGGCTTCTGCGAAAGGCAAGGTTAAGTGGTTTAACGCCACGAAAGGTTACGGCTTCATCACGTTGGACAATGGCGGCGACGCCTTCTGTCACGCATCTGCGCTGCAGGTGACCGGCCACAGCGATGTGCCGCCGGGCAGCAGCATCGTCTGCGACCTGGCCGACTCCCAGCGGGGCCTGCAGGTGGTCGCGGTGCACAGCGTCGATACCTCCACGGCGGAAGCGCCAAGCCGCGCCCCGCGCGGCGACCGCTTCGGCGGCGGCGGCGACCGTTTTGGCGGTGGCGGCGGATATGGCGGCGGTGGCGGTTACGGCGGCCATCGCGACAGTGCCCCGTCGGGCCCGATGGTCGAAGGCAAGATCAAGTTCTTCAACGACCAGAAGGGCTTTGGTTTCGTGATGCCCGACAGCGGCAGCGGCGACATCTATCTGCATGCCAGCGCCCTGCGCCGTTCGGGCGTGCAGGTGGTCGAACCCGACCAGCGCATCCGCTATTCCACGCGCCAGGGCAACAAGGGCGTGGAAGTCGACAAGGTCGAAATCATCTAGGCCGTAACGATACCCGGGGCCACATCCGGATCGTTTTCGACTTCCTTCAGCTTTTCGCGCGCCGCAGCGGCTTCGCGCTGCTTGTTCCACATCGAGGCGTAATGGCCATTCTGCGCCAGTAATTGCTCATGGCGGCCGCGCTCGATGATGCTGCCATGGTCCAGAACCAGGATTTCATCGGCATCGATCACGGTGGACAGGCGATGCGCGATCACCAGGCTGGTGCGATTGCGCGATACCTCGTTCAGCGCGCCCTGAATTTCCCGCTCGGTGCCGGTATCCAGCGCGGACGTCGCCTCGTCCAGCAACAGGATGGGCGGGTTCTTCAGGATGGTGCGGGCGATGGCGACACGTTGCTTTTCGCCGCCTGACAGTTTCAACCCCCGCTCGCCCACCATCGCGTCATAGCCCTGCGGTAGGTGAGTGATGAACTTGTCGATCTGGGCCAGCCGCGCCGCCTCCTGTATTTCCGGCTCGGTCGCGTCGATGCGGCCATAGGCGATGTTGTAGCGCACCGTATCGTTGAACAGCACCGTATCCTGCGGAACGATGCCGATGATGCTGCGCAGGGATTCCTGCGTCACGTCACGGATATCCTGTCCGTCGATGGTCACGCTGCCGCTCTTGATGTCGTAAAAGCGGTACAGAATGCGGCTTATGGTGGATTTCCCTGCGCCCGACGGGCCCACGATCGCAACCGTCTTGCCGGCCGGCACCGTGAAGCTGATCCCTTTCAGCACAATGCGTTCGGGATCATAGGCGAACACCACATTGTCGAACCTGATTTCGCCGCCCGAAACCGCCAGCGGCTTTGCGCCCGGCTTGTCCTGCACTTCCTGCGGCTGGCCGAGTAGGCGGAACATGGCTTCCATGTCCACCAAGCCCTGCGTGATTTCGCGGTACACCGTGCCCAGCAGGTTCAGCGGCTGATAAAGCTGGATGATGATCAGGTTGGCGGCGACGAACTGGCCCAGCCGCACCTCGCCCGACTGCACCATCATCGCCGCCAGCACCAGCACCACGCCCTGCCCGATCGCCATGATCGCGGCTTGGCCGGTGTTGAGGATCGAAAGCGACACCTGCGACTGGATCGAGGCGCCGGCGTACTTTTTCATGGAAACGTCGAAGCGCGCTGTTTCGTGTTTCTCGTTGTTGAAATACTTCACCGTTTCGAAATTCAGCAGCGAGTCCACCGCCTTGGTATTGGCATCGGTATCGGACTGGTTCATCTCGCGGCGAAAGGCGATGCGCCAGCGCGTAATCGCAAAGGTGAACCAGGTATAGGCCACCACCATCAAAAGCGCGGCCAGCGCCACCCATATGTTGAAGATGTAGAACAGCATGCCGCTATAGATCAGCACCAGGAAGATGGTGGGGAAGATGCTGAACAGGGCGAAGGACAGCAGCGTGTCGATCCCCTTGGTGCCGCGTTCGATCACGCGGCTCAGGCCGCCGGTCTTGCGCTCCAGATGAAAGCGCAGCGACAAAGTGTGGACATGCGAGAACGTCTCCACCGCCACTTCGCGCATGGCGTGGTACTGCACCTGGGCGAAAACGCCGTCGCGCAACTGGGCGAAAGCCTGCATCATGATGCGCGACATCGCATAGGCGGCGATCAGCGCCGCAATGACCGCCATCGAGGCACGCGCGGGCGTGGTGCCGAAGGCATCCACCGACTCACCCAGGAACTGCTGCGAGATGGTGGTAGTGATGATGGCCAGGATCAGGAAGAAAATCGAAATAATGACCCGGACCTTCAGGTCGGGCCGTCCCTTGGGCCACAGATAGGGCATCAGCCGCCAAAGCGGCTTGAAGGACGGCGCGCCGCTGCCTTCTTCTACCGGATGCGCCACGTTATTGGCCCATGTCCCCGCCGCCAAACGTGACGAAACCCGCGATCATGGCGATGAGGGCCACGGCCCCCAGAATAAGCAACCAGCGCGGCACGCACTTCTCCTTTGGCTTTAGGCGGTGAACCTGTTTAGGAAGATGCCGCAATCGGCGCAACCCCGCTGGCATCATGGACAAGATCACCCACCCCGCCATCTGCGTTTTCTGCGGCGCCTCCTTCGGGACCGACCCCATTTACCGTGAGACGGCCCGCGCCCTGGGCGCCGGCATAGCCGCCATGGGCGCGCGCATGGTGTTCGGTGGGGGCTCGCCCGGCCTGATGGGCGAAGTCGCCAAGGCAGCGCGCGAGGGCGGAACTTCGGTCGAAGGCATCCTGCCCAGCTTCCTGCGCGACGTGGAACCGCCGCTGGCCGAGGGCGAAACCACGCAAATCGTGGACGACCTGTTCGTGCGCAAGCAGATGATGATCGACCGGTCAGATGCCTTCATCGTCCTGCCGGGCGGGCTGGGCACCTATGACGAGTTCTTCGAGGTGCTGACTGCCGCCCAGTTGCGCGTGCATGCCAAGCACATCGTGCTGGTGAATGTGATGGGCTACTTCGACGCGCTGGACGCGCTGGTGCGCGACACGGTGAAGAAGGGTTTTGCCAGCGAAGCGGTGCTGACACTGTATAGCCTGGCCGATGACGCGCCCGCCGCGCTGGCGCAGGTGCGAAAGGCGCTGGCGCCGTGACGCCCGAAATCAAATTCGACGACTTTCTAAAAGTGGATGTGCGGGTCGGTACCGTGATCGCCGCCGAGACGTTTCCCGAAGCGCGCAAGCCCGCCATCAAGCTGACCATCGACTTCGGCGCCGACATCGGCACCCGCCGCTCGTCGGCCCAGATCACCAAATACTATAAGCCCGAAGAACTGGTCGGCACGCAGGTGGTGGCGGTGGTGAACTTCCCGCCGCGCCAGATCGGCCCCTTCATGTCGCAGGTGCTGACACTGGGCGTGCCCGACGAGAATGGCGAAGTGGTACTGCTGCGGCCCACCGTGCCGGTGCCAAACGGCGGACGACTGTTCTAGCTGGCTTCTAAACCTGGGCGCCGTCGCGGTGCAGCTTGTAGATGATCGAATCGGTCAGGGCTTCAAACGAAGCATCGACGATGTTTTCCGACACGCCCACCGTGGACCAGCGGTTGCCCTTGCCGTCGGCGCTTTCCACCATGACGCGGGTCACCGCCTCGGTACCGCTGGTCAGGATGCGCACTTTATAGTCCACCAATTTCAGATCGCTGAGGAAGGGCGAATACTTACCCAGATCCTTGCGCAGCGCCGCATCCAGCGCGTTCACCGGGCCGTTGCCGGTGCCGACGTTCACCAGCTCCTGCCCGGCCACATTCAGCTTCACGGTGCCTTCGGAAACGGTGGTGAACTGTCCCATGGCATTCTTGCTGCGGTCGACCGTGACGCGGAAGGATTCCACCGCGAAGTAATCAGGCACCTGCCCCAACGCGCGGCGGGCCAGCAGTTCGAACGACGCTTCCGCCCCGTCATAAGCATAGCCCTTGGCGGCGAGCCGCTTGATATCTTCCAGCAATCGCGCCACGCGCGGGTCTTTGGGGTCGAGCGTGATGCCGGCTTCGGTCAACCGCGCCAGCACGTTGGAACGCCCCGCCTGGTCCGAGACCGGAATGATGCGCTCGTTGCCGACGCTTTCCGGCTTTACATGTTCATAGGTCGCCGGGTTTTTCAGCACCGCCGAGGAATGCAGCCCGCCCTTGTGCACAAAGGCCGACGGCCCGACATAGGGCGCGTAGCGGTTCGGCGCGCGGTTGAGGATTTCATCCAAGAGACGCGAGACATGGGTGAGCCGCGCCAGATTTTCCATCGTCACGCCGGTTTCGAACTGGGAAGCAAAGGGCTCCTTCAGCATCAGGTTGGGCAGCAGTGAACACAGATTGGCATTGCCGCAACGCTCGCCCAGCCCGTTCAGCGTGCCCTGGATCTGCCGCACGCCACCGCGCACCGCCGCCAGGCTGACCGCCACCGCCTGTTCAGTGTCGTTATGGGCGTGGATGCCCAGATTGGCGGTCGGCAGCTTGGCCTTGGCCGCGCTGACCACCGCGTAAGCCGCTTCTGGCATGGTGCCGCCATTGGTGTCGCACAGCACGATCCACTTGGCGCCCGCGTCATGGGCAGCGCGGATACAGGCCAGCGCATAATCGGGATTGGCTTTATAGCCATCGAAGAAATGCTCGGCATCGAACAAAGCTTCGCGCTTCTTGGCGACAATGGCCTCCATCGAGCGGGCGATGTTGTCGATATTCTCGCCCCTCGGAATTTCCAGCGCCACATCGACCTGGAAATCCCAGGTCTTGCCAACCAGACAGACGGCATCGGCGGACGCTTCGAGCACCGGCGCAAGCGACGGATCGTTGGCCGCGCTGCGCCCCGAACGCGCGGTCATGCCGAAAGCGGTGAAGCGGGCGGATTTCAGAGGCGGGCGCTCGGCAAAGAAGGCCGTGTCGGTGGCATTGGCGCCCGGCCAGCCACCTTCAATGTAATCCACGCCCAAGCTGTCCAGCGACAATGCAATCTGACGCTTGTCCTCGGCGGAGAAATCGACGCCCTGCGTCTGCGCCCCGTCGCGCAGGGTGGTGTCAAATATATAAAGACGCTCTTTTTTGCCGGAAGTGGGGGTCATTTCTTCAGTTCCCACGTCGTGCCTTGGGGGCCGTCTTTCAGCACGATGCCCTTGGCCAGCAGATCGTCGCGAATGCGGTCGCTTTCGGCGAAATTCTTGGCGGCTTTCGCCGCATTTCGCGCCTTTATGCGGCTTTCGATTTCATCCTCGTCAACAGTTTGCCCGGCGGGAGCCCAACGCCGCCAAGCATTCAAATCCGAACGAAGAAGTCCCAAGAAATTTGCCGCAGCTTTAAGGGCCATAGGGCTTAGCGTTTGGGTAAATAGACCAATAGCGGCAGGGGTGTTCAGGTCATCGGACAGAGCATCGAATACCGGCTTCAGTTCACCACTAGAAGGTTCAAGCGGATAGTGACCGTCAGTGAACTGGTACCAGTGATTTAGTATCGCGCGCGCCTGCTTTCTTGCAGAATCGGTCCAATCGATGGGTTGCCGATAATGCGTTAGCAGCATTTGCAGGCGCAACACCTCTGGATGCTCCTTCGCGAGAAGATCTCGGATAGTGAAGAAGTTTCCCAGACTTTTGGACATCTTCTGACCTTCCACCTGCAGGAAGCCATTGTGCATCCAGACATTCGCCATCACAGATGTGCCATGGGCACAGCGCGATTGAGCGATTTCATTTTCGTGGTGCGGGAAGATAAGGTCCAGTCCGCCGCCATGGATATCGAAAGTTTCTCCCAGATAGGCGGCTGACATGGCAGAGCATTCGATATGCCAGCCCGGGCGGCCACGGCCCCACGGGCTTTCCCATCCCGGCTCGTTGCTTGCGGACTGCTTCCACAACACGAAATCATGCGGATGCTTCTTGTGTGCGTCGACATCCACGCGCGCACCGGCTTGCTGCTCGTCCAGCTTGCGGCCCGATAGGCGTCCATAATCCGGCATGGATTGCGTGTCGAAAAGCACTTCGCCGCCGGCTTCGTAGGCGTGGCCGCGCGCAATTAGTTGCGCGATCAAGCTCACCATATCTGCCTTGCCATCGGCACGCGGCAGTACGAACTCTGTCGCGCGCGGCTCGACGGTCGGACGCAGGCAGCCCAGTTCACCAACATCGGCGTGATACTGTTTCTCGGTTTTTTCCGTGACGTTGCGGATCGCCTCGTTCAACGGCAGACCCGGAAAATCGCGCAAAGCGCGTTCGTTTATCTTGTCGTCCACATCGGTGATGTTGCGGACATAGGTAACGTGCTCGGCGCCATATTCATGACGCAGTAGGCGGAACAGCACGTCAAAAACAATGGCAGGCCGCGCATTGCCGATATGGGCGAAGTCGTAAACCGTGGGACCGCAGACATACATGCGGACATTCTTCGCATCGATGGGCGCGAACTCGTCCTTGGTCTTGGTCAGGGTGTTGAAGAGGCGCAGGGACATCGGACGGCTCGCAAAAAGGGAAAACGGATCAGGCAAACGGAAACAGACTGAAAAATCAGCCGCTAATTCGAATTCCGCTTTGACACGAGATGGTCACGCCGTCTGCCCTTTGAGCCGCGCCAGAGATCTGTCGCGCCCGATCAGGGGTAACAGTTTTTTGAGTTCGGGTCCATGCTCCAGCCCGGTCAGCGCCAGCCTTAACGGATGGAACAGGCCCTTGCCCCTGGCCCCGGTCTGGGCCGCAACCGCCTTGGTCCAGCCGCCCCAGGTTTCCTGATCCCAGGGTTCGGGCGGCAGCAGCTCGGCGGCGGCCGCGGCCAGCGCGGCGTCTTCGATCACCGGCGTGACCGGGCCCGTGACCAGCCGCGCCATGTCGGTGATGTCGCCCAACTTGTTCAGGTTGGATTTGACAGCCTCCCAGAACACTTCGCCGTGCGGCACGCGGCCAGCCACCGCGCTGTACGGCATGACGTGCAGGGTGCGGGCATTCAACGTCGACAGTTCTTCAGGCACGAAATGCGCGGGCGCACGGCCGATCTTGGCAAAGTCGAATTCCGCCGCCAGTTCGCCCAGCGTCTGGCGCGGCTCCACCGGATCGGACGTGCCGATCTTGGCTAGATACGACGCCACCGCCAGCGGCTCGGTGCCCTCTTCGCGCAAGTCCTGCAATGACAGCGAACCCAGCCGCTTGCTCAGCGCTTCGCCGCCCGCGCCCACCAGCAGTGGGAAATGCGCAAACTTCGGGATCGGCGCGCCCAGCGCCTGAAAAATCTCGATCTGAGCAGCGGTGTTGGTGACATGGTCTTCGCCGCGCACCACATGACTGATCGCCATGTCGATATCATCAGCCACCGACGGCAGGGTGTAGAGAAACGCGCCATCCTCGCGCACCAGCACCGGATCGGACATGGTGGCGGTGTCAATTTCGACCGGGCCGCGCACCAGGTCTGTCCAGCGCACCTTGCTGCGCGACAGCTTGAAGCGCCAGTGCGGCTTGCGGCCCTCACCTTCCCATTTCGCCTTGTTCGCAGGCTCCAGCGAAGCGCGATTGTAGACCGGCGGCAGCTTGCGCGCAGCCAACAGCGAACGCTGCCGCTCCAGCTCACCTTCGGTCTCAAAGCAGGGATAGATGCGGCCCGCCGCCTGGAGCTGATAGAAAGCCACGCTGTACTTGGCCATGCGGTTGATCTGGCGGTCGGTGCCGTCATGCGTCAGCCCCAGCCACTCCAGGTCGCGATAAATCGCCTGCTCGAATTCCTTGGTCGATCGCGCCGCATCGGTATCGTCGATGCGCAGCAGAAAGCGGCCGCCATGTTTCTTGGCGAACAGCCAGTTCAGCAGCGCGGTGCGGGCATTGCCGACATGCAGCAGGCCTGTGGGCGACGGCGCGAAGCGGACAGTGACAGACATCAGCGCGCGTCCCGGAAAGCATTGGTGATGGGATAGCGGCGGTCGCGGCCGAAATTGCGCGGGCTGATCTTCACGCCCGGCGGCGCCTGGCGGCGCTTGTATTCGGAGATATAGAGCAGATGCTCGATACGCTTGACCGTAGCGGGGTCATAACCCTTTGCCACCGTTTCCTCGAAGCTGCATTCCTTTTCCACCAGACATTCCAGGATGCCGTCCAGGATATTGTAAGGCGGCAGGGAATCCTGATCGGTCTGGTCCGGTTTCAGCTCGGCGCTGGGCGGCTTTTCGATGATACGCTCGGGAATGACGCGCCCCTGCGGCCCCAGGGCGCCCGCCGGGGAATTCTGGTTGCGCCAGTGCGACAGGCGGAACACCTCGGTCTTGTAGATATCCTTCAGAACGTTATAGCCACCGCACATGTCGCCATAGAGCGTGGCATAGCCCACGCTCATCTCGCTCTTGTTGCCGGTGGTCAGCACCATGGGACCGAACTTGTTGGAAATCGCCATCAGGATCACGCCGCGCAGGCGCGACTGGATATTCTCCTCGGTCGTATCGGCCTTGGTGCCGGCGAACGGCGCCGCCAGCGTCTCGCCCAAAGCGGCCACCGCACGTTCGATCGGGATCGTCTCATAGACCACGCCCAGCATCCGGGCGCAGGCGTCGGCGTCTTCCAGGCTTTCGCGGCTGGTATAACGCGAGGGCAGCATCACGCAGCGCACCCGGTCTGCGCCCAGCGCGTCGACCGCCACCGCCGCCGAAATGGCGCTGTCGATGCCGCCCGAAAGTCCCAGCACCACGCCCGGGAAACGGTTCTTGTTCACGTAATCGCGCAGGCCCAGCACCATGGCGTTATAAATCTGGGAAGAGCGGTCCTGGACGACATTGCCGTCCCCCGGTGCGCAGGTCCACTTCCTGTCGCTCCCGCGCGTCCATTCGGTGATCGTCACGGCGGGCGCCCAGTCGGGCAGCGCGACGGCGATCGACTGGTCGGCGTTCAGCACGAACGACGCGCCGTCATAGACCACCTCGTCCTGCCCGCCGAGCTGGTTGAGATAGAGCAGCGGCAGGCCGGTCTCATGCACGCGCGAAGCGGCCAGCTTCAACCGCACATCCTCCTTGCCGGCTTCGAACGGCGAGCCATTGGGTACACACAGAATCTCCGCGCCGAGTTGCGCCAGCGCGTCGGTGGCGCCCTGCACCCAGATGTCCTCGCAGATCGGCACGCCCAGCGCCACGCCGCGCACCATCATCGGCCTGGGCAATGGCCCCGCCGCGAAGACGCGCTTTTCGTCGAACACGCCATAATTCGGCAGGTCATGCTTGAATGTGAGGCCCGCAACCTTGCCGCCATCCAGCAGCGCCACAGCGTTATACAGCTTGCCGCCGTCCACCCAGGGCGTGCCCATCAGGATGGCGGGACCGCTGGCAGTATCCTTCGCCAGTTCCTCCACCGCCGCGCGGGCGTCTTCCTGCAGCGCCGGTTTCAGCACCAGGTCTTCGGGCGAATAGCCCACGATGAAGAGTTCGGAAAACGCGATGACATCGGCATCCATCACCTGCGCGCGCGCGGCCCGGGCCTTTTCCAGGTTCCCGGCAATGTCGCCCATCACTGGGTTCAACTGGGCAAGCGCGATGCGATAACGGTCGGTCATGACCGGTATTTAGCGTGTGAAAGGCGGATGTTACTAGCGGCCAGCGACAGCGCGGGTCTGGCTTGCCGGCACGGCAACGCCCGACGCCTGCTCGATCCACAGCGCGGTTTCCAGCGCCTGGGCCGCCTGTTCCGGCGTCACCAGCGCGTCGGTGCCGGCCTTGGCGGCGGCAACGAACCCGCCCACGGCTTCGCCGAGCGGATCGCCCATTTCCAGCGCGCCCAGCGGGCGCGGGGTGGTGTTCTTGACGGTGCGCGACAGGAAGTCGATTTCCACCACGCCATCGGCATAGACGGCGCGCAGGCCGCGCTTGCGTTCGGTGGCGACACGGCTGGTTTCCAGCTTGGCGACGGTGCCATTGGCGAAATGCAGCAGCGCGAAAACTTCGTCGGCATGCGGGCCATATTCAATCAGGCCCTCGGCCCGGATCTCGCTGACCGCGCCCGGCACCAGCGAATGGACCAGGTCGATGTCATGGATCATCAGATCCAGCACCACCGACACGTCGTCGCCGCGGCCGGTCCAGGGACCCTGGCGCCAGCAGGTGATTTCCTGCGGCACCTCGCCCACGGCCAGAAGACCGGTGCGGGCGAAGACGAAACGCTCCTGATGGCCGACGGTCAGAACCTTGCCGGCGTCACGCGCCAGCGCCACCAGCTCGGCGGCTTCTTCGAGAGTGGTGGCGATGGGCTTTTCCACCAGCACATGCGCGCCGGCCTTCAGAAAGGCGCGCACGATCTCGGCATGGGTGACGGCAGGCGAACAGACGCTGACCAGATCGACCTTGCCCAACAGCTCGCGCCAATCGGCGACGGTCTTGCAGCCATAATGGGCCTTGGCCTTGGCGCGCATGTCGGCATTGGGGTCCGCGACCGCGAACAGCTCCACATCGCCGCTGGCCTGGCCGAGCGCCTTGTATTTGGTCGCATGGTGGTGGCCGAACACGCCGGCGCCGATGACGGCAGCCTTCAACGGTCCATTTTCAGGCACACGGCGACGCAGAAACAAAATGGGTGATCCCCAGCAAAATCAGATGCTTATAAGGGACCGGGGGGCGCCCGCCCGCCAGCAAACAAATGTTCCGCTTTGTTACGGAATAAGCCTTTGAACCATATGGCTATTTTTCCGGTGCGGCGGCCATCAAAGACGCCAGCGCGGCCACGATCAGATACGACAGCATCAGCGGCGCCAGTCCGATCAGCACCGCCCCGGTAATGTCGGCAAAGGCGCTGCAGTTCATCCAGGGATAGGCCGAGCCCACGAACAGGAACTGGATGCCCACCACCGCCACGATGCCGAACAGGAAGGCGCGCAAGGTGGGCCCCAGCGGTTGGCTGCGCTCGCCCGCTTCCAGCCGGATCAGCCCGGCCTGAAGCCTGAGGCGCGAGGCGGCGCTGCCCAGATAGATGATGGCCAGCAGCCAGGTGAAGGCGGCGGAAAACAGGCGGCCGCCATCCATGAAGCAGCCATCCAGGACGCGTGTCTGCAGCGCTTTCTGGCCCGGCACCAGGAAGGTCATCGCATTTTCCAGCGCGCCCGCCACGCCGCGGTCGATCACCTCGGGCGCCACCAGCGCCTGATTGAGAAAGCTCAGCGCCACAAAGGCCATGAACACCGCTTCGTTGAAGCCTGGGATCAGATGATGGGGCCGCAGACCCGCCAGCCAGGAGGTGCCTGACGGACTGGCCGAGGCGCCGAAACCGCCCACGAACAGCAGGCCCATGGCGATGAACAGCGCGGCGCAGACGCCGATGGCAAAAGACGAGGTTTGCAGCGGCACGCCCGACATGGATGCCAGGCGCAAAGCATGGGCGCCCGCGAAGAGGCAGAACACAATCCAACCCTTCGCGAGAAGACGCGCTATGCCCATGGATTATCAGGCCGAGGCAGCCAGCCCCGAATCTTTCATCCGCTCGTCGCGGATGCCCTGCGCGATCAGGAACGCCAGTTCCAGCGACTGGCTGGCATTCAGGCGCGGATCGCAGGCGGTCTGGTAGCGGTCGGCAAGGTCAATCTCCTTCAGGCCCTGCGCGCCGCCCAGACATTCGGTGACATTCTGGCCCGTCATCTCGAAATGCACGCCGCCGGCATGGGTGCCTTCGGCGCGGTGGATGGCGAAGAAGCTGCGCACTTCTTCCAGCACGCGTTCAACTGGACGCGTCTTGTAGCCCGACTGCAGCTTGATGGTGTTGCCGTGCATGGGATCGGACGACCACACGACCTTGGCGCCTTCGCGTTTCACCGCGCGCACCAGCGCGGGCAGCTTTTCGGCAACCTTGTCGGCGCCGAAACGGGCGATCAGCGTCAGGCGGCCCGGAATGTTCTGCGGGTTCAGCGCCGCGATCAGGCGCAGCAGGTCATCGGGTTCCAGCGACGGGCCGCACTTCAGGCCGATCGGGTTCTTGATGCCGCGCATGAATTCGACATGCGCGCCGTCAAGCTGGCGGGTGCGGTCGCCGATCCACAGCATGTGGGCGCTGGTGTCGTACCAGTCGCCGCTGGTGGAATCGACGCGCGTCATCGCCTGCTCGTACGGCAGCAGCAGTGCTTCGTGCGAGGTGTAGAAGTCCGTACCGCGCAACTGCGGCACAGATTCCGAGGTGATGCCGCAGGCGGCCATGAATTCGAGCGTTTCGGAGATACGCTGCGCCAGACCCTTATATTGTTCGCCGGCCGGCGAGTCCGCGATGAAGCCCAGCATCCAACGATGCACATTGTGCAGGTCGGCGTAACCGCCCTGCGCGAAGGCGCGCAGCAGGTTCAGCGTCGCCGCCGACTGGGCGTTGGCCTGCAGCAGGCGCTGCGGATCGGGAATGCGCGACTGGGGCGTGAACTCGCCGCCATTGATGTTATCGCCGCGATAGGAGGGCAGCTTGACGTCGCCCTGGGTCTCGAAGTCGTCGGAACGCGGCTTGGCGAACTGGCCGGCGATGCGGCCCACTTTCACCACCGGCACGCCGGCGGCAAAGGTCAGCACCACCGCCATCTGCAGCAGCACGCGGAAGGTGTCGCGGATATTGTCGGGATGGAATTCGGCGAAGCTTTCGGCGCAGTCGCCACCCTGCAGCAGGAAAGCCTTGCCTTCCGCCACCTGGCCCAGGCTGGCCTGGAGGTTGCGCGCCTCGCCGGCGAACACCAGCGGGGGGTGGGTCCTGAGCTGGCCCAGAACACGGTCCAGCGCCGCCTTGTCCGGATATTCCGGCATCTGACGGGCGGGTTTTTCCTGCCAACTCTGCGGGGTCCAGCTTGTGGCCACGCTACTCTCCTTCAACTTGCGCAAACGGGCCGTGGATATAGGCGCTTGCGGCGCATTTTACCAGACGCGAGGCCTAGCAGGGTGAATGGTCTGCGGGAACCCAAGATGTTGATTTCACAGCGATTTAAGCGGGCGCGTCGCCCGGCGCACGGCTGTAGCTCTTGGTCCGCATGGTCACCAGTTCCTCGGCGGCCGTGGGGTGCAGCGCGATAGTGGCGTCAAAGTCCTTCTTCGTCGCGCCCAGCTTTATCGTCACGGCCACGATCTGGATGATCTCGGCGGCATGGTCGCCGAAAATGTGGCAGCCCAGAACCTTGTCGGTCTTGGCGTCGACGATAAGCTTCATCAGCGTGCGCACCGGGCGCCCGCCCAGCGTGTGCAGCAGCGGCCGGAAGGTCGACTTGTAGACGTCGATACTATGGCCTTCGCCCAGGGCGCGGGTTTCGGTCAGGCCGACACAGGCCAGTTCGGGCGTGGTGAACACCGCGCTGGCGACATGGCTGTGGTCGGGGCGGGTGGGATTGTTCTTGAAGGCGGTTTCGACGAAGCACATGGCTTCATGGATCGCCACCGGCGTGAGCTGGATGCGGTCGGTGACGTCGCCCACCGCATAGATGTGCGGCGCCGAGGTTCGCGAATAGGCATCCACCTTCACCTCGCCGCGCTTGCCGAGCTCCACGCCGGCCTTTTCGACATGCAGCGCCATGGTGTTGGGCTGGCGGCCGATGGCCAGCAGGATCTGGTCGCACTCGATCACATCGCCCTTGTTGGTTTCGGCCCGCAGGCAATTGCCGTGCTTTTCGATCTTGGTGAATTCGCAGCCCAGCAGCACATCCAGCCCGCGCGATGTCATGGAGTCGCACAGCGCGTCGCGCATGCAATCGTCAAATCCGCGGAGCGGCTTTTCCCCGCGATAGACCAGCGAAACATGGCTGCCCAACCCGTGGAAGATATGGGCGAATTCCAGCGCGATATAGCCGCCGCCCGCGATCAGGATGCGCCCCGGCAGCTTCTCCAGATGAAAGGCTTCATCGGAGGTGATGCACAGCTCGCCGCCGGGAATGACACGGCTGGTGCCCATTTCGCGCGTGGGACGGTTGCCGGTGGCGATCAGGATTTTTTCCGCCGTGACCTTTTGCTGCGAATTGAGCAGCAGCAGCGTGTGTTCGTCCTCGAACACGGCGCGGTCCTGGAAGATGGTGACGCCGGATTTTTCGACATTGGCCTTGTAGAGGCCTTCCAGCCGGGCGATCTCGCGGTCCTTGTTGGCGATCAGGGTCGGCCAGTCGAAGCTGGCGTCGCCAAAGTCCCAGCCGTAACCGGCGGCATCCTTCACATTTTCGGAAAACTGGCTGGCATAGACCAGCAGCTTTTTGGGAATGCAGCCGCGGATCACGCAGGTGCCGCCCATGCGCCATTCTTCCGCCAGCGCGACGCGGGCGCCCGCCAGCGCCGCCATGCGGCCGGCGCGCACGCCGCCGCTGCCGCCGCCGATCACAAAGAGGTCATAGTCGTATTTGGTCATGCCTGCGGCCTTGGGCTTGCGCTATAACGCTGTAGCCGAGCCGGGGTTTGGCGACAATGTGGGGCGGGATGAAAAGGATATTGGGACGCGGCGTGACGGCCCTGTGCGCAGCCTGGCTGCTGGCCGGCTGCACCCTGTCCAATTCGCTGCGGCCCGAACCGGTCGATTCCGTCTGGGGCGGAAAGCCCACGACGCAATCGGTGTTTTTCGCCACTGACCGCGAGCCCGAAGGCGAGAGTTTCGGCCTCAACTGGGGCGCCGCGCTGGCTTGCGGCCGCACCGATGTCGCCATTCCGGTCGTGGCCCTGCCCGGCCAGAACCCTGCCGTCACCTCACAAAGCTGCGACAGCGCAGCGTCGCTGGGTGCGTTCGCCCGGCAGATCCGCGAGGCGGCGCGGGCGATGAATTGCAACCGGGTTCTGCTGGTGGTGCATGGCTACAACGCCACCTTCGCCACCGGATTGTTCCGCGCTGGCCAGGTCGCGCTGGACACGCAATGGTCCTGCGCGACGCTGATGTTCAGCTGGAGCAGCGAAGGTCGCTTCAACCGTTACGCCGCCGACATCGAGCGCAGCGGCTATGCAGTCCCGGCGCTGATCGCCCTCATGCGCGAAGTGAATGCGACCGGCCTGTCGGTGAATGTGATCGCCCACAGCATGGGCGCGCGCATCGTGCTGGCGGCGAGTGGGGCGCTTTGCCAGGAAGGGCGTGGCCGGGTGGAGCAGATGATCCTGTCCGCTGCCGATGTCAGCGCCCAGAACGGCAATGATGACTTCGGCCACCTGCTGAAACGCGCCAGCGGCTGCGTGAAGCGCACGACCCTCTATTCCTCCGACAACGACCTGGCGCTGATCACCTCGGAAAGTTTTCATGGCGGCGTGCCGCGCGCCGGGCGCATCCCCTTGCGCAACCTTCAATATGGCACGGGCCACGGCACGGTGGATGTGGTGGATGCCAGCCGGGCGCCGGGCGATCCGGCGGGGCACAGCTATTTCACCCATTCCTATGAAATGGCGCGCGACATGATGTGGGCGCTGGCCGGCACACCGGCAGCCGCGCGGGCCGCGCCGGACGGACCATCCGGGCAGACGCTGACCTGCCTGGATTGGGAAACATCAACCTGCGCCAGAGGCGGCGGACGCTACGAACTGGCCGTGACGCGGGAACGGCAACCGGACCGCGGGCCAAGACTGGCGCGCCGGTTGTGGTCGATCATTTTTCCCGTTCAATAACCGCGATATCGCCAGGACCGGCGATCAGCAGCGTGGTGGCGATGTCGATGAACAGGCCGTGTTCCACCACGCCCGGCACAGCCGATATCGCCGTCGCCAGCTTCGGCGCGCTCTGAATCGCACCAAAGGCGATGTCGTAAATCACATTGCCGCCGTCGGTCTTGAACACCGCGCCATCCCGGTGGCGCAGGGTCAGGGCAGGATTGTCGTAACCGGCGTCTTTCAGCGCCACAGCCAGACGCGCGGCGATGGACTTGTGGCCAAACTCCACCACTTCGACCGGCAGCGGATATTTTCCCAGCCGCGGCACCAGCTTGGTCTCATCCGCGATCACCACCATCTTCTTCGAGGCCGCCGCGACAATCTTTTCGCGCAGCAACATGCCGCCGCCACCCTTGATCAGATCCAGATTGCGATCCGCCTCGTCGGCGCCATCGATGGTGAGATCGAGCGGCGCCAGATCGTCCAGCGACGCCAGCGTGATACCCAGCTTGCGGGCCAGCGCGGCAGTCTTCTCGCTGGTCGGCACGCACAGCAGCTTTTCGCCGCCACGCACGCGCGGCGCCAGCAGTTCGACAAAGATTTCGGCGGTGGAGCCCGAACCCAGGCCCAGCTTCATGCCGTCCTGGACATAGTCGAGCGCCTTGGCGGCCACGGCGCGTTTGAGAGCGTTCTGATCGGTCATGGCCGGACCTTATAGGCCGCCCATGACAAGGCCAAGACCCGTGGCTATTCGACCGTGACGCTCTTTGCCAGATTGCGCGGCTGGTCCACGTCGGTGCCCTTGGCGATGGCCGCATAATAGGCCAGCAACTGCACCGGGATGGCATAGAGCAGCGGGGTGATGAAGGCGTTGGTTGTCGGCACTTCGATACTGGCCCAGACCTTGCCGGCCTTTGCGATGCCTTCGCGGTCCGAGATCAGCAACACCTTGCCGCCGCGCGCCATCACTTCCTGCATGTTGGAAATGGTCTTTTCGAAATGGCTGTCATGGGGGGCGATGACGATGATCGGAACCGCTTCATCGATCAGCGCAATGGGACCATGCTTCATTTCACCGGCGGCATAGCCCTCGGCGTGAATGTAGGAAATTTCCTTCAGCTTCAGCGCGCCTTCCATGGCGAGCGGGAAACTGGCGCCGCGGCCCATGTACAGAACGTCGCGCGCCTTGGCGACTTCCTCGGCGACGGCCTTGATCTTGAGTTCCTGCTTGAGGAAATCGGCGATATGGCGCGGGGTTTCCAGCAGCGAGGCGCAAAGCTTCTTTTCGTCCTCGGCGCTGAGATTGCCGCGCGCCACGCCTGCCGCGATGGCGAAGCTGGCCAGCGCCGCAAGCTGGCAGGTAAAGGCCTTGGTCGACGCCACGCCGATTTCCGGGCCGGCATAGGTCGGCAGCACGATATCGGCTTCGCGGGCGATAGAGCTTTCGGAGACATTGACCACTGCGATGGTGGTCTGGCCGTTGACCTTGGCGTCGCGCAGCGCCGCCAGCGTGTCGGCGGTTTCGCCCGACTGGGAGATGAACAGGGCCGCGCCATGTTCCGGCCAGACCGGGTCGCGATAGCGCAGCTCCGACGACACATCGATTTCCACCGCCAGGCGCGCCAACTTCTCGAACCAGTATTTTCCCACCATACCGGCATAAAAAGATGTGCCGCAGGCCGAAATGGTCAGGCGCGAGGCTTTGGCCAGCGCCGGGCGCAGACCCACACCCAGCTTGCGCACCACCGGACCGGCGGGGTCGAGATAATGCGCCAGCGTGTGGCCTACCACTTCGGGCTGCTCGTGGATTTCCTTGGCCATGAAATGATTGTGGCCGGCCTTGTCGACCAGCGCGGCGGAGGCCGTGGTGATCTTGAGCTCGCGGTTGGCGGGGCGGCCCTGTTCGTCGAAGATCGAAACATTCGGTCC
The DNA here is from genome assembly GCA_903837555.1 of uncultured Alphaproteobacteria bacterium. Taxonomy (GTDB): domain Bacteria; phylum Pseudomonadota; class Alphaproteobacteria; order Micropepsales; family Micropepsaceae; genus Rhizomicrobium. The sequence continues at coordinate 5,269 of CAILUV010000031.1, read as the reverse complement.
ACGGATCACCACCACATCGCCATCTTCCAGATAGGTGACGCGGTTGGTGAATGGCGCCAGCGCAAAGGCGTCGGAGCCGATATAGGCCTCGGCCTCGCCATGGCCCACCGCCAGCGGCGCGCCCTTGCGCGCGCCGATCAAGAGGCCTTCATGATCCTTGAAGATCATGGCGATGGAATAGGCGCCGGTCAGCCGCGCCACCGCCTGCTTGGCGGCATCGTCGGGCGACAGGCCCTGCGACAGCAGCTCGGTCACCAGATGGGCGGCGACTTCGCTGTCGGTTTCCGATTCAAACTTGTGGCCCTTGGCTTCCAGTTCGGCTTTCAGCTCGCGGAAATTCTCGATGATGCCGTTATGGACAATGGCGACACGGCCCGTGGCATGGGGATGGGCGTTGTTCTCGGTGGGGGCGCCGTGCGTGGCCCAGCGGGTATGGCCGATGCCGGTGTGACCGCCCAGGGGCTTGTTTTCGAGCACCACGCCCAGCTTGTTCAGCTTGCCGGGCGAACGGCGGCGACAAATCTCGCCTTCCTGCAAAGTGGCGATGCCGGCGGAGTCGTAGCCGCGATATTCCAGACGCTTCAGCGCTTCCAGGATGACCGGAGCCACATCACGCGTGCCCGCGATACCGACGATGCCGCACATTATTTTTTGTCTTTCTGCTTGTCGCGGAAGGCTTTCGCCCAGCCGGGTTTTTCGGTCAAGGCCCCGCGGGCGATGGCCAGCGAATCCGCCGCCACGTCCTGGGTAATCACGGAACCGGCGGCGGTGATCGCCCCGTCGCCGATTTTCACCGGCGCCACCAGCGACGTGTCCGAACCGATAAAGGCGCCCGCGCCAATTTCGGTGATGGACTTGGTGAAGCCGTCATAATTGCAGGTGATGGTGCCCGCCCCGATATTGGCGCCCGCGCCCACCCGGGCATCGCCCAGATAGGTGAGATGGTTGGCCTTGGCTCCGGCGCCCAGATTGGTGTTCTTGATCTCGACGAAGTTGCCGACATGGGCATTCTCGCCGATCACCGCGCCGGGACGCAGGCGCGCGAACGGCCCGATGATGGCGCCCGACGACACCGCCGCGCCTTCCAGATGCGAATGGCTGCGGATGCGCGCGCCGGTCTTCACGCTTACGCCTGCGCCGAACACCACAAAGGGTTCGATCTCGACGTCGTTTTCAATCCTGGTGTCATGGGCGAAGAACACCGTTTCCGGCGCCGTCATGGTGACGCCATCGCCCATCAGCTCGGCGCGGCGGCGCTGCTGGAACTTGCTTTCGGCCTCAGCCAGTTCGGCGCGGCTGTTGACGCCGGTGACCGAAACCTCATCCGCCACGGCCACGGCGCATTTGACGCCGTCGGCGCGGGCGATGGCCGGCACGTCGGTGAGATAATACTCGCCCTGGGCATTGTTGTTCTTGAGCAGCGACGCCCAGTGAAAGATTTTCCTGGCGTCACCGGCATAGCAGCCGGCATTGCACAGCGTCACGCCGCGCTCGGCTTCGGATGCGTCCTTATATTCAACAATACGATTGAGGAACCCATCCGGCGTCAGCAGCACCCGGCCATACTGGGCGGCGTTCGCAGGCTGGAACGCCAGCAGCGCCAGGCCAGTGCGCGCCTGGGCGGTGAGGCATTCGGCGATGACGTACGACGTGATCAGCGGCATGTCGCCATTGACGATCACCAGCGTGCCGGAGAAGTCGGCCAGCGCTTCGCCGGCACTGGCGGCGGCATGGCCGGTACCGAGCTGCTGGTGCTGGATGGCGCTTTCGCAGCCCATGACTTTGGCATAGTCGCGCACCGTGTGGCCGGCGGGCGATGTCACCACCACGATGCGCTCTACATCCGCGCCGCGCAGCGCGGTGATCACATGGCCCAGCAGCGGCAGGCCCGCCACCTTGTGCAATACCTTGGGCAGCGCGGACTTCATCCGCGTTCCCTGCCCCGCAGCCAGTATGACGGCAGCCTTAGTCATGATGATCGGGTAGTCCCCAGCCGTAAAAAGGTGAAATGAAGAATTACAACGCTATATTGCCGCGATTCTGGCGTAAAACCCGTTAATTTGCGAAAGCACCCCATGCCCGGCCCTGCCCTGATTTTCGACTTGGACGGCACCCTGGCCGATACCGCCCCCGACCTGTTGGGGGCCACCAATGCGGTGCTGGCCGCCCGGGGGCGCCCCCAGCTGGACCTGACCAGCCTGCGCCACATGGTGGGCTTCGGCGCCCGGGCGCTGATCCTGCAGGCGATGGAAGCCAGCGGTGAGCCCATCACCGAGGAAGACCTGCCGCCGCTGGTGGAGATTTTCCTGTCTTATTACCGTGACCATATCGCCGACGGCAGCGTGCTGTTCCCGAACGTGATGGAAACGTTGGCGGAGCTGAAACGCGATGGCGCGCGGCTGGCGGTGCTGACCAACAAGCCGCAGGAGCTGACCGATCTGCTGCTGCCGGCGCTGGGCATGGGCAGCACCTTCGCCGCCGTCTATGGCGCGGGCCGAAAGGGTTACACCAAGCCCGATCCGCGCATTTTCCAGGACGTGGTCGCCGACGTTTTTAAGGAAAGTGGGGGCGGCGGGCCCGGCGTGATGATCGGGGATTCCATCACCGACCTGAACACCGCGCGCGCGGCGGGCGCGCCTTGCGTGCTGGTGTCCTACGGCTTCACGCCGGTGCCGGCGCGTGAGCTGGGCGGCGATGCGGTGATCGATGATTTCGCTGAGCTGCCGCAGGTGCTGCGCGACCTGAAGCTGCTTTAAAGCTCCCAGACCGGCCCGGAAACCGGAACCGCCACCGTGCTGGTCCAGACCATGGCGCTGGATTTCACCAGCCGCGACACCCGCTCCAGCAGCGCATCGGGATTGAACGGCTTGACCATGTAATCGTTGGCGCCGCTGCTCATCGCCTGCATCACCGTCTGCGGGTCGCGTTCGCCGGTCAGCATCATCACCGGCAGCGCCGCCAGGCGCGGATCGGACTTGATCTTCGACAGTGCTGACAATCCGCCACCGCCGGGCATCTGCACGTCCAGGATCACCGCGACCGGCTCTTTGGCGTGGACCATCTCAACAGCGGTTGCCGCATTGTTGGCAGAAACGACATTGTAGCGCGCCATGCCAAGCCGCAACTTGACCAGGTTGATGATGTTGGGATCGTCATCGGCGATGACGATACAGCGTTGCATGAAAGCCCCCCGGCAATGAGCGCGGGAGCCTGACCGCAAGTGCTTAAGAAATCGCAATCGCCGCCGGCCATCGGCAGGGCCGGCGTATCCGGGAATCACCCAAAAAATCAGTGCGGTGGTTGGCGTCGGGTCTTGTACGGCGCGGCAAATCAGGGCCTAGATGCGCGCCATTGTGACCATCCTCATATTCAGGTCTGGCATGACTTCCACCCTTTCGCGCGAACGGTTCGCAAGGCCAGCATTCATCGCCGCCGCCACATGGGCCGGTGTTTTCCTGCTGGGCTATGGCGGCATCTTCGTGTGGGGGGGGCAACAGCGATTCCGCGACCCCGATCTGGCCCGCCAACGCCTTCGTTCTGGTGATGCTGCTGCGGCTGTCGCGCAGCCGCGCCGACGACATCATCATGCTGGCCGCCATGCTGACGGCAGCTTTTACCGCCAACCTTTTGGGCGGCGCGCCCACCCCGCTGACCATCGGGTACAGCCTGATCAATCTGGTGGATGTCCTGCTGGGCCTGCTTACCGTGCGCTGGATCGGCATGCCCCGGATCAAGACCATGGTGGCAGCGGGAAAATTCACCCTGGCCGTGGGCGCAGTCCCATCGCTGGCGGGCGCAATGCTGGCCACCGCGCTGGTGGCCTGGCACGGCACCGGTGATCCGTGGATCACGGGCGGACAGTGGTTCCTGTCCAATCTGCTGGGTGTCCTGCTGCTGTTCCCATTCGGCCTGACCGTATCGTTCCGTCAATTCGCCAAACTCAGACTGCAGGACCGCTTTCTGGAAGCAGCAATCTTGTTCGCCCTGGTTGCGGCAACAGCGGTCGCAGGCTTCCGCTATGGTGAGCCGGTCTTGTACCTTGTACTGGTCGGCATCCTTGCCTCTTCGGTCCGCTTTCGCTTGCTGGGCGCTGGCGCCGCGCTGATCGTGGTGGCCGCGATCGGCTTTGCGGCCGTACATTCCGGGCCGGATCCGCGCGACCTTTACTGGGTCGAAATGTTGCAACTGTTTTTCGCTGTCTGCAGCATTGTCGGTGTGCGTACCGCCATGCTGCTCAACGAGCGCGACCTGCATCTCGCCCTGCTCCAGAAAAAGCACAAAAGCGCGGTGCGCGCCTCGCGCTTCAAGTCGCAGCTTCTGGCTCATGTCAGCCATGAAGTGCGCAGCCCGCTGTCGGCGATCATCGGCTTTTCCTCGATGCTGGAATCCGGTTCGCTGTCGGCGGACCGCGCGCCCGAATTCGCCGCCATCATCGCGCACAATGGCGAGCTGCTGCAGCGGCTGCATGACGACCTGCTGGACCTGAGCCGCGCCGAAGCCGGCGCGCTCACGCTGCAGTCGCAGCGCGTGGCCGTGGGCGACACGCTGAAGCAATGCATCGGCGCCATCCGGCTCGACGCCACGCTGGGCGGCAAGGATGTGCTGGTCGACCGCGTCGCCGACGATCTGGCGCTGACGGCCGATCCGGTGCGGCTGGCCCAGATCCTCAACAACCTGATCGCCAATGCCTTCAAATATGGCGACAATTCCTCGCCCATCCGCGTCAGCGCGCGCGCGCTGGGCGACGGGTTCGGCCGCATCGAAATCGCCAACAGCGGTCCCGGCATTCCCAAAGACGAGCGCGAGGCGGTGTTCCTGCCCTTCCGCCGCGCGGCGGGCGCGGGCCGCAACGTGCCGGGCGCGGGGCTGGGCCTTTCCATCGCCAAACTGCTGGTCGAAGCCCAGGGCGGGCGGATCGATTTCGATAGCGTGCCGGGCCGCCAGACCCGCTTCTGGATAGATTTGCCGCTGGCGGCTTGACGCCCCCGACCCCGGCCCCTTATAGCCCTGCCCCTCCGCCGTTTTTCGGCCCGGCGGGCGCGTAGCTCAGCGGGAGAGCACTCCCTTCACACGGGAGGGGTCACAGGTTCAATCCCTGTCGCGCCCACCATTGTTTTCAATGACTTAGATTGGCCTGCCCCCTTTGAAGTGGTCCGACCTGAAGTATGGTTTTGACCACGGAGGAGAAGGGGAATGGCTAGGAAACGGCATAGTGCTGAAGAGATAGTTGGGAAGCTACGGCAGGTTGATGTGCTGCTGGCACAGGGCA
>CAILUV010000030.1 GCA_903837555.1 uncultured Alphaproteobacteria bacterium | reverse complement strand
TGCCCTGTGCCAGCAGCACATCAACCTGCCGTAGCTTCCCAACTATCTCTTCAGCACTATGCCGTTTCCTAGCCATTCCCCTTCTCCTCCGTGGTCAAAACCATACTTCAGGTCGGACCACTTCAAAGGGGGCAGGCCAGCCCGACCAGCGCCCCGCACCCTCCGTGCCCGCGGGCGCGCTGATAGTGCGCGGCACCGACGAACTCCCGCCCGCTCTGCGTCATTTCCGCGCCCGCGCCGAAGCGCCACCCGCGCCGCAGATGGTGCAGGTTCCGCCGCCTTCCATCGCTTTTCCGCCCAATGGCGCGGTGGTGCCGCTGCCCGATGACAAGGCGGCGGATACGTCATTGCAGTTCAAGGCCGATGGCGGCCGCGCCCCTTTGACCTGGCTGGTGAATGGCGAACCGATGGGCAGCTTCGACCGTTTTGCGCCGGCGCTTTACACCCCGCAAGGCGAAGGTCTTGCGCGTGTGACGGTGGTGGATGCGGATGGCCGCAGCGCCACCAGCGAAATCCGTTTCAAGAAAATGCGCTAGCGCGTGTCTTTATCGAGACGTTCCAGCAGCGCGGCGGTGGCAAAGCCGTCGGCGACGATGCCGCGCGCTTTTTGGTATTCACGCAGTGCCGCGCGGGTGCGCCGTCCCAGGACGCCATCGGGCTCGCCCGGATCGAAACCGGCCCGTGCCAGGTTCGTCTGGAAGCGCATGCGCTCATCGCGTGACAGCGGGCGCTCATCACGCGGCCAGGCGCGCTTGATCACGCCGCCTCCAGTCATGCGGTCGGCCAACAATCCCACCGCCAGCGCATAAGACGCGGCATTGTTGTATTTCAGGATCACGCTGAAATTGGAAAACAGGATGAAGGCCGGCCCGCGCGCGCCCGCCGGCAGATAGATGGCGGCGCTTTCATCGGATGCGGGCAGGGCACTGCCCGCCGCGGTTGTCACGCCGCGCGCGCGCCATTCGCGCAACGGCTTCTGTGTATCGGTGTCGGCGTCTTCGTAAGCAAAGCTGGCGGGCAGGCGCACCTCGTAGCCCCAGGGCTGGCCGCTCTTCCAGCCTTGCCGCGCCAGCAGCGCGGCCGCAGAGGCCAGCGCATCTGGCGTGCTGCGCCACAGGTTGATCTGGCCGTCGCCATCGCCATCGGTGGCAAAGCGCAGGAAAGTCGTCGGCATGAACTGGGTCTGACCGAAGGCGCCGGCCCAGGACGAGATCATCTCGCTGACCGGATATTGCCGGTCCTGATAGATGCGCAGCGCCGCATGGAGTTCGCTGGTGCCGAAGGCTGTGCGCGGGCCGTCATAGGCCAATGTCGCGAGAGCGGCGAAAAGATTGTAGCTGCCTTTTGCGGCGCCATAGTCGGTCTCGATGCCCCAGATGGCGACAAGGATGTCCTTGGGCACGCCGCTTTGTGCCGCGATGCTGTCCAGCACATCGCCATGACGGCTCAGCATGATCTTGCCGTCATTGACGCGGCGCGGCGATGCGGCGCTGTCCAGATAGCTCCAGACAGGGCGGGAAAATTCCGGCTGGTTGGCGTTGGCGGTGGTGATGGACGGGATCGGGGCCAGGCCGCGCGTGGCGCTGTCGAACACGTCTGGGCGTATCCCCTGCGCCAGGGCGGTGGTGCGGGCGCCTTCCAGGAAGGCGTCGAACTTGGCGTTGCCTGAGGTGGCGCGGGGCGGCTGCACCGGGATCGAAACGGCGGGGGCCACGGGCGGGGTCGGCTTGGGCGCGGTGGTGGCGCAGGCCACCGCCACCAGCGTCCCGCAAAGAGCTACCAGCCGCTGCAGGCCGGAAAGGGGCTTCATCCACCGCGTCATGCCGCCATCATAGGGTAGTTTTTGGCGGAAAACCGCCTTTTTTCGCCCTTTTAAGCGGGTTGACAGGGTGGGGGTGCTTGCATAGTTTCCGCGCCTCGCAAGAAACCCGGCCTTTGGGCCGGAAATCTCTGATTTTTCTCGGCCCTTCGGGCCGGGGTGGCTAGAAAAAGGCGTGTCATGAAGGTTCGCAATTCCCTCCGTTCGCTCAAGAAGCGCGACAAGGATTGCCGCGTGATCCGCCGCAAGGGCCGCGTCTACGTTATCAATAAGAAGAATCCGCGGTTCAAAGCCCGCCAGGGCTAAGACATACTGCGCCGCGTTGGGTTATAGGCGCGCATGCTTCTTCCGGTTACCGATTCCAAGATCGTCGCCCGCCGCGCAGAGATTGTCGCGGCGCTGGAAGCCATCGTTCCGGGCGGCGTGGTGTCGGACAAGTCCGGCCTCTCCACCTTCGATTCGGATGCGCTGAGCGCCTATCACCAGATGCCGCTGGTCTGCGTGCTGCCCGCCGACCGTTATCAGGTCAGTGAAGTCCTGAAATATGCCGCCGCCGAGGGCATACCGATCGTGCCACGCGGCGCGGGAACCTCGCTGTCGGGTGGGGCGCTGCCGCGCGAGGACGGCATCCTGATCGGCATGGGGCGCATGAAGCGCATCGTCGAGATCGATTATGAAAATGGCTGCGTCGTGGTCGAACCCGGCGTCACCAACCTCAACATTACCAAGGCGGTCGAGGCCCAGGGCTTCTATTACGCGCCCGATCCCTCCAGCCAGATAGCCTGCACCATCGGTGGCAATGTGGCGGAAAATTCCGGCGGGCTGCACTGCCTGAAATACGGTCTGACCACCAACAACCTGCTGGGCGTCACGCTGGTGCTGCCGGGCGGCGAGATCGTCACCCTGGGCGGCAAGTGCGGCGCGCAGGGCGGCCTCGACCTGCTGGGCCTGGTGACGGGCTCGGAAGGCCTGCTGGGCGTGGTGGTCGAAGTGGTGGTGAAGATCCTGCGCAAGGCGCCGGTGACGCGCACGCTGATGGCGTCGTTCGACACCGTCCAGGAAGCGGGCACCTGCGTTGCCGCCATCATCGCCGATGGCGTGGTGCCGGCCGCGATGGAATTCATGGATGGCCGCGCCGCCGAAGCCATCGAAAGCTACAACCAGCCGGGCTATCCGCGCGGCGCCGAAGCGATTTTGATTATCGACGCCGATGGCGTGGAGGCCGATGTCTCCTATGCCGTGTCGCGCATTGTCGAGATCGTGGCGCAGAGCGGCGGCAAAAGCGTCGAAGCCACCGACGAAAAACAGCGCGCCCGCATCTGGTCGGGCCGCAAGGCGGCGTTCGCCGCCATGGGGCGCCTGGCCCCCGACATGATCTGCATGGACGGCACCATTCCTCGCCACGCCTTGCCGCAGGTGCTGGAGGAAATGGAAAAGCTCTCGCAGCAATACGGCCTGGGCTTCTGCAACGTCTTCCATGCCGGCGACGGCAACCTGCATCCGCTGATCATTTTCGACGTCATGAAGGAAGGCGAGTTTGAACGCGCCGAGGCCTTCGGTGCCGACATTCTGCGCCTGTGCGTCAAGGTCGGCGGCGTGCTGTCGGGGGAGCATGGCGTGGGCATCGAAAAGCGCGACCTGATGACCGAAATGTTCAGCGAAGCCGATCTGGACCAGCAGCACCGCGTGAAGTGCGCGTTTGATTCCCAGGGTCTGTTCAATCCCGGCAAGGTGTTTCCGACCCTGTCGGCCTGCGTCGAGCAGGGACATATCCATGTCCACGGCGCTCAACTGCCGCATCCGCATTTGCCGCGCTACTGATGGCTGCGATCTCCACAGAAGCAGGAATCGTCGATTTCGTGCGCGCCGCGCGCGCCGACAAGTCGCCGTTCGAAATCGTGGCGGGCGGCACCCGCCGCGCCGTCGGCAGGCCGCTCGATGGCCTGCCGCAGCTCGATGTCTCGGGCCTGTCGGGCATCCTGAAATACGAGCCGGAAGAGCTGATCCTCACCGCCGCTCCGTCGACGCCGCTGGCCGAGATCGTCAGCGTGCTGGCGACGAAAAACCAGCGCCTGGGATTTGATCCGGCCGACTGGTCGCAGCTTTTGGGCAGCAATGGCGTAACGACGCTGGCCGGCGCGGTGTCATGCGATGCCTCGGGCTCGGGTCGCCTGCGCCATGGCGGCGCGCGGGACTCGCTGTTGGGCTTTCACGGCGTGAACGGCCTGGGTGCGTCGTTCCGTGCCGGCGGCAAGGTGGTGAAGAACGTCACCGGCTTCGATCTGCCCAAGCTGGTCTGCGGCGCCCATGGCACGCTGGTCGTGCTGACCGAACTGACCTTCCGTGTTTTTCCGCGCCCCACGCATTTCGCCGTGCTGGCCTTGCACGATGTGTCGCCGGATGTCGGCTTTGCCGCCCTGCGCAAGATCGCGCAAAGCGCGCTGGAACCGGCGGGCCTGTCCTATCTACCCGGCAATATGGCGCCCGCCCAAGGTCAGGGTTCTGCATTCATTCGCCTGGAAGGCGCCAGCCAGCCGCTGGAAGAAAAGATCGCGCTGGCGCATGGCTTGCTGGGCAATGCGGTGACGCGTTTCGGCGAAGCCGATCCGTTCCCCACCATCGGCAATGGCGAAAAATTCGCGCGGATCGATGGCGATATCTGGCGGGTAATGATCGCCCCGTCCGACGCGCCGCGCGTCGCCAGGGAATTGAATGCCACTCACTGGCTGGGCGATCTGACCGGTAGCCTGTTGTGGCTGGCCGCGCCCTCGTCCGACGGCCCGCGCATCCGCAAGATCGCGGCGGGCGCGAATGGTCAGGCCATGCTGCTGCGCGCCGATGCGCAAACCCGCGCGCAATTCGGCCTTTACGCCCCGCAGCCGCCCGCCTTGGCCGCGCTTGGCCGCAGCGTCAAAGCGGCTTTCGATCCCCTGTCGCTGTTCAATCCGGGGCGCCTGTAAATGAAATACGCTTTCACGCCCGAGCAACTTGCCGATCCGCAGCTTGGTCCTGCCGCCAAGGCGGTGCGCTCCTGCGTCCATTGCGGCATCTGCACCGCCACCTGTCCCACATATGTAGTGCTGGGCGACGAACGCGACAGTCCGCGCGGCCGCATCGTGCTGATGAAGGAGATGCTGGAAAAGGGCGGCGCGCCGACGCCTGAGACCGTGCATCACATCGACCGCTGCCTGTCGTGCCTGAACTGCAAGACGGCCTGTCCGTCCAGCGTCAACTATCAGCGGCTGGTCGATCAGGCCCGCACCCACATCCAGGATCATTACAAGCGCCCGCTGGGCGACCGTCTGATGCGTTGGGCCCTGGCCACCGTGATGACGCGCCCCAGGCTGGTGCGCATCGGATTGCTGCTGGCCAAGATCGGCGCGCCCATCGCCGTCCTCCTGCCGGGGCGGTTGGGCGCGATGGCCAAGATGGGCCTGATGGCCCGCCCGCAAGGCCCCGAGCCGGTCAATTTCCCCAAGCCCGCGCAGGTCACACAGCGCATCGCCATCATGCCCGGCTGCGTGCAGGGCGCGCTGGCGCCGCAGATCGACACCGCCGTGGGCCGGGTGCTGGCCCGGCGCGGCATCGAACTGGTTGCGCTGGAGGGTGCCGGTTGCTGCGGCTCGCTGCCCCATCACATGGGCCGCGAACACGAGGCCCGGGAATGGGCGAAGAAAGCCATCACCGCTTACGAGCAGGGCAAGTATGACGGCGTGCTGATTACCGCCACCGGCTGTTCGGCGGCGATGAAGGATTATGCGCACCTGTTCGCGGGCGATCCGGTGTGGGAGTCGCGCGCCGCGAGATTCGCTGCCGATGCGCGCGATTTCGCCGAATTGTGCACCCCACTGGCTGCGACGCCGCCGCATCCCTTGCGCGTCGCCTATCATCCCGCCTGCTCGCTGCAGAACAGCCTGAAGATGAATGGCGTGGGCGAGGCGATGCTGGAAGCGGCCGGCTTCACGCTGACCCCGTTCCTGGAATCGCATCTGTGCTGCGGTTCGGCCGGCACCTATTCCATCCTGCAGCCGGAACTGTCGGGTGCGATCCGCCAGCGCAAGCTCGGCCACATCGCTGCCGCCCAGCCCGACGTGCTGGTCAGCGGCAATATCGGCTGCCTGCAGCATCTGGCGGCGGGCGAAGGGCTGGAGCAGCCGATCATGCACCTGGCGGAACTGCTGGACTGGGCGGAAGGCGGCCCAAAACCTGCCAATCTCGACTTGTCTCGGGTTTAGAATTGGCCGCGCGCCTAGAATTGCCACATTGGCGGCATTAGACTGCCGCCATGCGCTTGAAGCTGGCTCTTTCTCTTTTGCTGTTGTCCGGCATGGCTGCCGCCGCGCAGGCGCCCAAGCCCGCCGCGAAACCCGCGGCCAAACCTGCCCAGCCGCAAAAGCCGCTCACCGAAGCGCAATTGCTGGAACAGTTGAAAAAGGCGGACTCTGCCGAGGCCGCCAAGCCGATCGAGGAAAAACTGGCGGGCCTGTACCGCGCCTCCGGTAGTCCCAGCATCGATCTTCTGATGACCCGTGCCCGCGCCGTCGCTTTGTCCGACAAGAAAGCGGCCAGGAAACTAATCAACGCCGTCACCAATATCGTGCCGCGCTATGCCGAAGGCTGGCGCACCCGCGCCGCGCTGGAATCGGAAATGGGCGAAGACGCCGCCGCCATGGTGTCGTTGCAGAAGACCGTGCTGATCAATCCGCGTCACTTCATGGCGCTGGTCGAGTTGGGCGACCTGCTGCAGGAATATGGCGACAAGGCCCAGGCGCTTAAACTGTATCGCCAGGCTGCGGCGCTGAACCCCCAGATGGAAGGCGCCGAGATGCGTATCCGCGAGCTGACCCGCGCCGTCGAAGGCCAGGATATCTGAGCCATGCGGCCTCTGGTGGCGTGTCTGGTGCTGCTGCTGTCGCCGTCCGCGGCCTTCGCGCAGCCCTCGCTGGCCGGAAACTGGTTCGGCACGGGTCAGCCCGACGACAAGGGTGCGATGTATCTGGACCGCATGATGCCCGATGGCACCTTCCGGGTGCATCACCGCACCTGCATCAAGGGCAAGGCTTTCGATCAACATGCCGCCGGCCGCTGGGCGAAAACCGCGGACGGCTTCACCATCAGCATCCAGACCGTGAACGGCGAGCCCAATCCGCGCACCGACGTCTACCGACTGATATCGATGGACGCGCAAAAGCAGCGCTATGTCTTCATGCCGACCAACTTCGCCTATGAGGCGCGCCGTGTGCCGAGCAGCTTTCAGATGCCGCCCTGCGATTTGATCAGCTAGCCTTTTATTTTTCGTCTTCTACAAAGGCCACGCGCAGCATGTTGGTGGCGCCGGTAGTGCCCAGCGGCACGCCTGCGGTGATAACGATGCGTTCGCCGGCAACGGCAAAGCCCTCCTGCCGCGCGATCTGCGAGGCGCGCTTCACCATGTCGTCGAAATCGCGGATGTCTTCGGTGGCGACGCTGTGGGTGCCCCACACCAGGCACAGACGGCGCGCGGTTTCGATGCTGGGGGTGGGCGCGATGATGGGGGCTCTGGAGCGTTCGCGCGCCGCCCGCATCGCGGTGATGCCAGATTTGGTCCAGCAGACGATGGCGCGGGCTTCGATGGTTTCGGTGACTTCATGCACCGCCGCCATGATGGCATCGGGCGTGGTTTTTTCCGGGGTGCCGCGCTGGGCCTCGATATAGCTCTGATAAAGTTCGTCGTCCTCGACGGTCATGGCGATGCGGTCCATGGTCTGCACCGCTTCGACCGGGAAACTTCCGGACGCGGATTCCGCCGAAAGCATCACAGCATCGGCGCCGTCGAACACCGCCGTCGCCACATCCGAGACTTCGGCGCGGGTGGGAATGGAAGCCGAGATCATTGATTCCAGCATCTGGGTGGCGACCACCACGGGCTTGCCGGCCTTGCGCGCGGCGCGGGTGATCATCTTCTGCAGTCCCGGCACGCGTTCCAGCGGCATTTCCACGCCCAGGTCGCCCCGCGCCACCATCAGCGCGTCCGACAATTCCAAAATGCCTTCGAGGGACAGCAGCGCCTTAGGCTTTTCGATCTTGGCCAGCACACCGGCGCGGCCCTGCACGATCTTCTTCAGTTCGGCCACGTCCTCGGGGCGCTGCACGAAGCTCAGCGCGATCCAGTCCACGCCCAGCTCCAGCGCCGCATCCAGGTCGGCGCGGTCCTTGGGTGTCATGGCCGACATGGACAGCAGGGTGTCGGGCATGTTCACGCCCTTGCGGTCCTTGATCTCGCCCGGCACTTCCACGATCGCCTCGGCGAAGGTGTCGGCCTTCTTCAGCAGGCGCAGGCGCACCTTGCCGTCATCGATCAGCAGCGCATGCTTCTGCTTGATGGCCTGGAAGATTTCCGGATGCGGGATCGGCACTTCCTCCGGCTTGTCGGTGGTCTCACCCAGCACCAGCCGGATCTGCTCGCCTTCCTTCAGCATGCGCGGACCGCCGGGCAGCGTGCCCAGGCGAATCTTGGGGCCCTGCAGGTCGCACAGGATGCCGATAGGCCGCCCCACATCATCGGCCAGGCTGCGCAGGTCGGCCACCATCTGCCCCAGCATATCGTGGCTGGTGTGGCTCATATTGATGCGAAAGACGTCGACGCCGGCATCGAACAGGGCCTTCATCATCGGCTTTGTGTTGGAAGCCGGACCGAGTGTGGCCAGGATCTTTGTTTTTCTGCGGCGGCGCATGATGACGTCCTAGTTGGAAAGATTTTGAGTCCAGTCGGCTTTCTTGCCCGTATCCACTTCAAAGAAGCCGCGGCGGTCGAAACCGCGCTTGGCGCAGTTGCCGCGGCCTGCCGACTTGAACCGGCTGTCGGGCGCGACACAGAAGAAGGTCTTGCCTTCCCAGGTGCCTGCCCCACCATCGGTGGCATAGAGATAATAATAGCGCCCCTGCAAGGGCCCTGTCAGGATCGCGGCGCAGCTTTTCGGCTTGATCGTCCACCAGCCTTCGGATGTCCAGCTTGTGCCGTCGAACCGGCCGATGGCCGCCCGCGTCGGCAGACTGGTCTGGTTGCACACGGTAAAAGCGGCGAGCGCCGGGGTGGCGCAGCTTGCGCCCAGGGTCACAGCCAAAATCAGGGTCGTGCGACGCATCTTGTTATCGGTTTGGCGTGAAACCGCTTGGCCGTCAACGGCGCGCGGTTCTATATGGCGGGCTTATGACAGACGCCGCCTTTGAAGCCGTGCCGGCCTGCGGAAATTCCCCGCTTTTGCTGCTGTGCGACCATGCCTCCAATGCCCTGCCGCCGGAAGTCGGCACGCTGGGGCTGGCCCCAGCCTTGTTCGAAACCCACATCGCCTATGACATCGGCGCGGCTGCCGTTACCCGCGCGCTGGCGGCCGCCTATGGCGCGCCCGCCTTGCTGGGGCGCTGGTCGCGGCTTTTGATCGATCTCAATCGCGGTCCCGAAGACCCCACGCTGGTGATGAAACTGTCGGACGGCAGCATCATTCCGGGCAACCGCCACGCGGATGCTGCGGAAATCGCCCGGCGCATCGCGCAATTCCATGCGCCCTATCACGCCGCCATCACCGCGGAACTGAATGCCATGGGTTCGGATGCCGCCATCATCTCGCTGCACAGCTTCACGCCTTCATGGAAGGGCGTACCGCGCATCTGGGACGTTGGCGTGCTGTACGATCGCGATATGCGCCTGTCCGCGCCCTTGATGGCACGGCTGGCTGAGGCCGGTTTCACCGTGGGCGACAACGAGCCTTATACCGGCGCGCTCGAGGGCGACACGCTCTACACCCACGGCACCATGCGCGATCTGCCGCATGTGCTGATCGAGATGCGGCAGGACTTGATAGCCAGCGATGCGCAGGCACAAGAGTTTGCGTTGCGCCTGAAACCAATACTCGATGCAGCGCTGTCGGATATGCACAGCCGGGGCTGATTTTTTCGCGTTGCGCCACTTCGCGCGGAAAGGCTAGGGTCCGCCGCTTTTCAAAAATCCGAAAGTTTCCGACATGTCCAAGACCGCTTTCGCCAAGGACCAGCTCAAGGCCTTCATCAACCGCATCGAGCGGCTGGAAGAAGAACGCGCGGCGCTGAGCGCCGACATCAAGGAAGTCTATTCGGAAGCCAAGGGCACCGGTTTCGACACCAAGATCATGCGCCAGGTGATCCGCATGCGCAAACTAGACAAGGCCGACTTCCAGGAACAGGAAGCGATGCTCGATCTCTATCTGACGGCGATGGATATGCGCTAAGGCGCAATTCAAAAAGGAAAAGGCCCGCTCGCGAGAGCGGGCCCTTTTTGTTTCTGACCGATGTTTAGGCCGACTTGCGAACTGCGGGCTCCACCGACTCGTCGGTATCCAGCGCCACGCCGGCCATCGGCTCGTTCTGCAGTTCCGGCTCCAGGCCGAATTCCTTCAGCTTGCGATACAGTGTCGAGCGACCGATGCCCAAACGCCGCGCCACTTCCGACATATGGCCTTCGTAACGGGCAATGGCCATGCGGATGATTTCCGATTCCATCTCCTCGAACTTGCGGATATGGCCCGACGAGTCCGTCGCGTTCAGCGCGTAAGCCGAACCGGCAGGCAGGGCAGGCGCATGGCCGGGGACATTAGGGGCGGGAACATTCTGGCGCACCAGCGTGTCCACGCCCATGGCAGCGGCGATCTGCGGGAAGTCGCAGACATCCAGCAGCGCGCCGTCGCACAATACGACCGCGCGGAAGATGGTGTTTTCGAGCTGGCGCACATTGCCCGGCCAGGCGAACTGTTCCAGGAGCTGGCTGGCCTGCGGCGTGAGGCCGGAAACCGGCTTGTTCTCTTCCGCCGCGAAGCGTTCGATGAAGTGACGCGCCAGCGGGGCGATGTCGCCGGTGCGCTCGCGCAGGGGCGGCACCATCACGGGGAACACGTTCAGTCGGTAATACAGGTCTTCGCGGAAGGTGCCTTCCTTGGCCATCTGGCCCAGGTCGCGGTTGGTGGCGGCGACGATGCGCACATCCACTTTCACCGGACGCTTGGAGCCGACCGGATCGACTTCGCCTTCCTGCAGCGCGCGCAGCAGCTTGACCTGCATGTCCAGTCGCAGTTCGCCGATTTCATCCAGGAAAAGCGTGCCGCCATCGGCTTCCTGGAATTTGCCCAGATGCTTGTCGGACGCACCGGTGAACGAGCCCTTCTCATGGCCGAACAGGATGCTTTCGATCAGGTTTTCCGGAATGGCGCCGCAGTTGACGGTGACGAACGGCTTGCCTGAACGGCCCGACGTGCCCTGGATGGCGCGGGCGATCAATTCCTTGCCGGCGCCGCTTTCGCCTTCGATCAGCACGGGAATGTCGCTCTGCGCGGCGCGGGTGCCCAGACGGAACACCTGCTTCATTTCAGGCGAGGACGCGACCAGGTCGTCAAAGGTCAGCTTGTTGTCCGCCTTTTTCTTCAGCTGCTTCACTTCGCCCGACAGGGTGCCGATCTTGAGCTGGTTGCGGATCGAGACGGCGATGCGCTCGGGACTGGCCGGCTTGACCAGGAAGTCGTTGGCGCCGGCGCGCATGGCTTCGACGGCGGAATCGATGCCGCCTTTGGCGGTCAGCACGATCACGGGAAGATCGGGATTGGAGGGGCGCAGCTTGGCCAGAACGTCCAGGCCGCCCATGTCGGGCATCACCAGGTCCAGCATCACCAGGGTAATCTGGTCGCCGCGCGGGCCACCGATCAGGTCGAGCGCGGGCTGGCCGCCGGGCGCTGTGACAACCTGCATGCCGCTGCGGGTGATGGCTGTTTCCAGCAAGCGCCGCTGAACCGGATCATCGTCCACGACAAGAATGGTCTGCGCCATGACAAAGCCTTCCAACTATTTGAAGGCCGCATTTTCGCCGCGACAGGTAAATGTGGCGTTTAAGCCTGTCCTTATCCGGTACAGGCTTCGCGCCGATTCTATGCTTAAGCAAACCTGAATCGCGCAAATTTGCAGCGGCGGGGCGCAAAAAGCACCGTAGAACGCAGGTAATAAAGGCTTAATAAAGCCCGTTGCCGCAGGGCGGGTGTTTGCTATATTCCGCCCACTTTCAAAAGACAGTTGGGGAGCCGAAATGGCGCACGACAACGACTATCAGATCGGTTCGATGGACATCAGCCAGCACCGGAAGGCCTATGCCGGCTTTCTGACCTTCAGCAAGTGGTCGTCGGTGGGGATCCTGCTGATCATGGTTTTCCTCGCCATTTTCCGTACCAACTAACCGCGTCCCCATCCGATGCGGCTCGCGGTCCCCAAGGAAACACGAGCGGGCGAGACGCGGGTCGCCGCGACCCCGGAGTCCGTCAAGAAGTTCAAGTCCCTCGGGCTTGAGGTTGTGGTCCAGGCCGGCGCCGGCGCCGCCGCGCGGGTCAGCGATGCCGATTATACCGCTGCTGGCGCGACAATCGCGCCCGATGCCGCCGGTACCCTCAAGGATGCCGACATCGTCCTGAAGGTTCGGGGCGTCGAGAGCGGCGAAATTTCCCAGATCAAAAAGGGCGCGGTGCTGGCGGCCTTGCTGTCGCCCCATGCCGAAAAGGATGCCATCGCGGCGCTGGCGTCGCAGGGCGTCACGGCATTCGCCATGGAATTGCTGCCGCGCATTTCGCGCGCCCAGGCCATGGACGTTCTGTCGTCGCAGGCGAATCTGGCCGGTTACAAGGCGGTGATCGATGCCGCCGCCCAGTTCGGCCGCGCCATGCCGATGATGATGACGGCGGCGGGCACCATCGCCCCGGCGCGCTTGCTGGTCATGGGTGTGGGCGTGGCAGGTCTTCAGGCCATCGCCACCGCCAAGCGTCTGGGCGCCATCGTCAGCGCCACCGACGTGCGCCCCGCCACCAAGGAGCAGGTGGAAAGCCTAGGCGGCACGTTCGTCGCGGTGATGGACGAGGAATTCAAGAACGCCCAGACGGCCGGCGGCTATGCCAAGGAAATGTCGGCCGAGTATCAGGCCAAGCAGGCAGCGCTGACGGCCGAGACCATCAAGAAGCAGGACATCGTCATCACTACCGCGCTGATCCCGGGCCGCAAGGCGCCGATCCTGGTGAGTGAAGAGATGATCAAGTCGATGAAGCCCGGTTCGGTGATCGTCGACCTGGCGGCGGGCGCGGGCGGCAATACGCCTTTGTCCAAGCCCGATGAAGTGGTCGAGGTCCATGGCGTCACCATCATGGGTTACACCAATCTGCCGGGGCGGCTGTCGACCGACGCGTCTTCGCTCTATGCCCGCAACCTGTTCAATTTCGTGTCGCTGATCGTGGACAAGAAGTCCGGCCAGCTTGCGATCGACTGGGAAGATGAAATCGTGAAGGGCGCTGCCGTCACCAAGGACGGCGCGCCGGTACAGAGGGGCTAGACATGGAAGCCGCAGCCATCGACCCCTTCGTCTTCCGCTTTTCCATCTTCGTGCTGGCGATCTTCGTCGGCTATTTCGTGGTGTGGGGCGTGACGCCCGCGCTGCACACCCCGCTGATGGCGGTGACCAACGCGATCTCCTCGGTGATCGTGGTGGGCGCGCTGATCGCGGTGGCGGTGCCGGTCATCAATGACGCGTCCTGGATTTCCAAGGGCCTGGGCTTCTTCGCCCTGATCCTGGCGAGCGTGAACATCTTTGGCGGCTTTTTGGTCACCAGCCGCATGCTGGCGATGTACAAGAAGAAAGAAAAGAAATGAGCGCGAATCCCAATATCGCCGCGCTTCTCTATCTCGTCGCCGGCTCGCTGTTCATCCTGGCGCTGAAGGGCCTGTCATCGCCGGCCACCAGCCGTTCGGGCAACCGCAACGGCATGATCGGCATGACCATCGCGGTCGCTACCACGCTGTGGATTGCGGGCGTCAGCGATGTTGTGACCTGGGCGCTGGTGATCGGCGGTCTGGGCATCGGCGGGCTGATCGGCGCGGTGATGGCCAAGAAGATCGCCATGACCGACATGCCGCAGCTTGTGGCGGCGTTTCACAGCCTGGTGGGAATGGCCGCGGTGCTGACCGCGGGCGCGGCGCTGTATTCGCCCGAAACCTTCGGCATCGGCGTGCCCGGCGCCATTCACGTCCAGAGCCTGATCGAAATGAGCCTGGGCGTCGCCATCGGCGCGATCACTTTTTCCGGTTCGGTCATCGCCTTCGCCAAGCTCAACGGCAACATGTCGGGCGCGCCCATCATCCTGCCGGCGCGGCACCTGCTCAATCTTCTGATCTTCGTCGCCATCATCGGTCTGGTCGGCTGGTTCGCGCTGGACCAGGCCTATTGGATGTTCTGGGCCATCACGGTTCTCAGCTTCATCTTCGGCATCACCCTGATCATTCCCATCGGCGGCGCCGATATGCCCGTCGTGGTGTCGATGCTCAATTCCTATTCGGGCTGGGCGGCTGCCGCGCTGGGCTTCACCCTGGAAAACACCGCTTTGATCATCACCGGCGCGCTGGTGGGCTCCTCCGGCGCGATCCTGTCCTACATCATGTGCAAGGGCATGAACCGCAGCTTCATCAGCGTGATCGCGGGCGGCTTTGGCGGCGACAGTGGCCCGGCCGTCGCCGGCGCCAAGGAAACCCGGCCCGTGAAACAAGGCTCGTCCGACGACGC
>CAILUV010000029.1 GCA_903837555.1 uncultured Alphaproteobacteria bacterium | reverse complement strand
GGCCTTACCCCCGCCTCACTGCCCCGCCTATCACAGAATAAGTTCGACCGGCTCTGACTTGCCTTCGGCTGAGATCGTCAGGCTGGGGCGGCCCCAAGCGCCCTGACTTGCCGTTCGCGCAACAACTCAAAATGCCAGCCCATTTGTATGGCCATGCCATAGCCATGAGGCACCCACCCCGTCGAAGGGCGAAGGGGTAGGGGGGCTTTGCCTGTAGCCAAATCCGGGACAATTGCTCTGCAACTATCAGCGTATCGGCATAGAAACCGATTGCTTCCTCAGCAGACCAGACCTAGCTTGCGATCTTCTAGGGCGTTGGTTTGTATCTATTATTGCTGTGCAGTAGGCGTTCATCTTCTGAAGCATGATTAGCTGTGAATGTGTTGGCGGCCCTTGACATGGAAGGGGTCACAGGTTCGATCCCTGTCGCGCCCACCATCACCAACTCCATCGATGGCTTGATAATCGGGCGCCCTCCGAGGTCGCCCGTACGCATATGCAATCCATATCCTGAAAGAGATGGGCGTCGGCTATCTCGCGTTAAATCGCGCGCTGACAATCAACGGCCTGCCGCTTTTATTGGCACTCGGTGATGAAGTGAGCATCGGCAGAAGTTCGCTGCATCTGCGCCATCTTGCCTCAGCCCAAACACGAAACTGTCACGAAACTTCAGCCTTCCGGTCACACGGCGCCCATAAGCCTTGCGCAGAAAATTCTAAGACCAATCCCATAGGTTATTTTTCATGGCGAGCTACTCTTGCGCGCAGCGTCTGCGCGGTCTGATGCTGCTGGGCGCGGCGGTTCTTCCGGTCTCTCCTGCCTTCGCGCAGGAGCCTGCTGTGCAGGTCGAAACGGTCGTGGTGAACGGCACGCGTCCTATCGCTGAGTCCGAAGCCGCGGCCTTGTTCGTGCAGAAAAATTCGGATTCGCTGGTCGCCGTGGCGGCGTCGGATGCGGTGGGCCGTCTGCCTGACCAGAATATCGCTCAGGCGGCGGGCCGTCTGCCCGGCTTGGCCGTGGAACGCGATCAGGGCCAGGCGCGATACATCTCGCTGCGCGGCGCCCCCAACTACTGGACCACGCTGTCCTTCGACGGCATCAATGTGGTGAGCCCCGAAGGCCGCGACGCGCGCTTCGATACCATCCCTTCCGCCATCGCCTCGCAGATCGTCGTGTCAAAAGCTGTGACGCCGGACATGCCAGGCGAAACCGTGTCGGGCAATGTGAACATCATCACCCGCTCGGCGCTCGACTATGAAGGCTTTCATTTCTCGGGCAAGGCGGGCGCAGGCACGGCGACCCTGGGTGGCCGCAATACAACCGAACTGTCCGCAGTTGCGTCTGACACACTGGTGGTTGGCAATGGCATAATCGGCGCACTGGTTTCGGCCAGCTATTATCAGCGCAACATGATCACGGACAATTTCGAGATCGACTGGGAGCGTGTGGACCAGGATACCCGTCCCGGTTCCGAGACCCGGTTCTGGGCGCGCGAGTTCGAGAACAAGCTGTATCGCCTCATGCGCCGCAACACCTCGGTTTCCGGGCGCCTGGACTGGCAGCCCAACACCGACCACAGCTTCTCGCTGCGCTCCCTCTACACCATCTTCCTGGATGACGAAGCGCGCGATAATTACATCCTCGATGGGGACGACCGCCAAGGCGACCTGACGCGGTCCACGGCCGCCTGTTCCACCGACATCAATCCCACCCCGACCACCAGCGGCTATGCCGACATCTGCGTCGGCAACACGCCGCTGACCGGCACGCTTTACGGCATCGACATCAACCAGCGCTCCACCCTTCGCGCGTTCCGCCAATCGGTCCTGACCAATACGCTGGAAGGCAATCACAACTTCGGTGACGGTTGGCACCTGAACTGGGTGGGCAACTTCACCGAATCCAAGGATGACCGCTCCGTCGTGGGCGAAACGCGCTGGGACAGTCCCAGCACCCGCGACCTGCGCCCCACGGTGGCGTATGACTTCACCAATCCCCAGATCAGCACGCCGCGGCTGTTCACCACCACCCAGCTCGCCGCGCCGACGCGTTTTCAGGCCGGTACCCCGGTCTTCGCGATCGATAACTTCACCAAGCCGCTGTCCTCGCTGCGCCATCTGGATGCGGTCGATACCACGACCGCCTATACCGCGAAGGGCTCCCTTTCGAAGGAAGTCTACTTCCTGGGCGCCGATGCGGTGTTCAAGGCTGGCTTCCAGTTCGACAATCGCACCAAGGTCGCGAAAGAAAAGCAAATCAACCTGACGACTGCGGCCCATGCAGCGTGGTTCGCGGCTGTTGGCATCCCGACGAACTATACGGCCTTCTCGCTGGACAGTCCGTTCCAGGGCAAGGTGCCGATGGCCTATACGTTCCGCTACTTCGACACGCTGCAGATGTACGAGGCGGCCGCCAAGGCTAAGGCCAGCTTCCCGCTCACGTCCATTCCGGAGAACGACTACAAGGTGCGCGAGCAGGTCCTGGCCGGGTACTTCATGGGCACCTTGAAATGGGACTGGGGCTCGGTGGTGGGCGGCGTGCGCGTCGAGCAGCTCGAAAATGAGGGTGTGGCGCTGGCTACGGTCGGCACAACCACCGGGCTGGTCAACGCCAAGTCCAGTGATACGCTGGTCTTCCCCAGCCTGCATGTGAATTACAATATCGATGATACCAAGAAGCTGCGGGTCTCTTTCAATAGTGGTGCGGCGCGGGCCGATTACGACCAATTGCGTCCCAATGTGGTGGTCAACGATTCCAACCAGACCATCTCCGGTGGCAATCCGGCGGTGAAACCGGAACGCGCCTATGGCGTGGACGCCTATCTGGAATGGTATGTCGAGCCTCAGGGCTACCTGATGGCCGGCTTCTTCTACAAGGAAGTCAAGGACGTGCTTTACACCCAGCGCCGCACATTCGGATCGAGTGCGCTGAACGCCGGCGGCATCGACCGTTCCGGTTATGCCTTTAGCGGCATCACCAATGGTGGCGATGGCAGACTGTATGGCTTTGAAGCCGCCGCGCAGATGCAGCTTGATCCCTGGACGCAGGATCTCGATTTGCCCGACTGGATGGGCGGGTTCGGCATCAGCGCCAACGTGACCGTCAACAACAGTGAAGTGATCAAGCCGGTCGTCGGCACGACGCCACAGCGCAAGGTGCGCCTGCCGGGCACGTCGGACCTCGTCTATAATATCGGCGGCTATTACGAGAAGTATGGCCTGTCGCTGCGCGCCCAGTACCAGCGCCGTTCCACCTGGATGGATGGCATCGCCGACACGCTGGCGGACGCGGGCGACACCTACTGGGCGGCCGATGACGAACTGGATCTGTCGGCGCGCTACGCCATCAGCGAATCCTTTGAAATCTATGCCGACGCTTCCAACGTGCTCAACCAGCCGGGCCGCCGCTATTCCGAGCCGGGCAACCTTCTTACCGCCACCGGCACGCCGACCCCCCGCATCGACCGCTACACGATCGAGTGGGAGCGTTTCGGACCGCGTTACGGCGCGGGCATCCGTGTGACGTTCTGATGCGCAATGTGCTTGTGATCATGGCGGCGCTTGCCGTTATGACCATCGGCAGCCACGCGCAGCAGGCCGTTGCGCCGGTTACGGCGGCGGCAGACGTTACTGCGCGGGGCGAGACCGTGCCCGTGGGCGCGGGCATCGACACCGATGCGGCTGACGACCCGGCCATCTGGCGCGATGCGCGCAGGCCCGCTGCCAGCCTGATTGTCGCCACGGACAAGAAGGCAGGCCTTTATGTCTATGGCCTGGACGGTAAGATTCGAAGCTTCCTGCCCGCCGGCCGGGTCAACAATGTCGATCTGATCGACATGGGCACCCATGGCGTCATCGTGGTGGCCAGCGACCGCAACGACGTGACCAGGGCGCAGCTTCAGCTCTATCGGCTTAACGCCATCGCGGCCACGCTGGAGCCGATGGGTGCGGTGCCGGGCGGCGCGGGCGAAGCCTATGGTGTTTGCCTGATGCGCGAAGGCATCAATCTGCATGCCTTTTCGGTGCTGAAGGACGGATTGGTGGAGCAGGTCGCCATCACGCTTGGTGCGGGCAACCCCCAGGGGCAGACCGTGCGCAGCCTGAAACTAGCGACCCAGGGGGAAGGCTGCGTGGTGGATGAGCGCAGCCAGACGCTGTATGTCGGCGAAGAAGATCGCGGTATCTGGTCTTTCGATGCCGATGCGCGCGGCCCGGTGTCGGGAACGCTGGTGGCGCCGGTGGATGGCAGCCAGCTTGTTGCCGATGTGGAAGGCCTGGCTCTGGTGCCTGTGGGGCGACGGGGTGGCTTCCTGATTGCTTCCAGCCAGGGTGACAATGCCTATGCGCTTTATTCCTTGCCGGGCCTGAAGCCTGCGGGACGTTTTCGCATCGCCATGGGGATATTTGGCGCGACGCAGGAAACCGACGGTATCGCGGTGGCGCCGGGTTCGTTTGGCGCCGATTATCCGGACGGCCTGTTCATTGCCCAGGACGGCGACAATGCCCCGGCGGCGCAGAACTTCAAGCTGGTCTCGTGGCGCGATATCCTGCGCGCCGTAAAACCCTGACGGGGGTCGCATGGACTTTTCACGCAGGCAGTTCGGTTTCGGCGCCCTGACCGGCCTGGCCTTCACCGGCCTGGCGCGGCGTGTGGAAGCTGCGGAAACCTATCGCAACGAGGTTACGGCTTATGGCGCGCTGGCGCCGGACCCGGCGCGGCTGCTCGATCTGCCCAAGGGCTTTTCCTACCAGATCGTCTCGCGCGCCGGCGAAGCGATGGATGATGGCTTTCGAGCCCCGGACAATTTCGACGGCATGGGATGCTTCACGGCGGGCGCCGGCAAGGTCGCGCTGGTGCGCAACCATGAACTTAGCGTTGGCGGCTGGGACAAGTCAGCGGCTGGCAGTTCAGGTCCGTTGCACGAAAGGCTGCTGAAGCTGCCGCATTTCGGGCGCAGCAAGGAGGGGCTGGTGTTTGCCGGCGGCACCTCCACGCTGATCGTGGACCTGGCATCCGGGCGCATGGAACAGCAGTTTTTGTCCCTGGCCGGAACCGCCACCAACTGCGCAGGCGGCACCACGCCCTGGGGCGGCTGG
>CAILUV010000028.1 GCA_903837555.1 uncultured Alphaproteobacteria bacterium | reverse complement strand
GGCACTACTGCGGCGCTCCTCGCATGCTCCATTACGGCGTAGTCAATTGAATCTGACGGGCACGACGCAAAGGCAGTCTCATCTAGTCGGATAAAGTCCATGTCACGATGAGCACTCTTCAGAGCACTGCGGCAGAGGGCCAACATGCGCGGCTGCAGCCGTTCAAGCTCTTCCAAGAACGTCACCGCTCGGAAGAGAAACATGCCGCTGTTCCAATAATAATTCCCAGAGGCGACGTATTCCTCCGCTGTCGCGCGGTCAGGTTTTTCCACAAAGCGCTCAACGGTGAGTGCGCCGGGAGCTCCAACAAGAGCTGTACCGGCCTTGATGTATCCATAGCCCGTCTGCGCAGATGACGGCTTGATGCCGAAGGTCACAAGGGCCCCGCCCAAGGCTGCATGGCGTGCTGCTGTCACAGCGGCCAGGAAGGCGGGTTGGTCCAATACGACATGATCGGAGGGCATCAGAAGAACTAACGCCTCAGGGTCTTCTGACGAGACCTGAAGGGCGGCGATGGCAGCGGCGGGTGCGGTGTTGCGGCCAATGGGCTCTAAGATGATGCGAGCGCCTTCAATACCCTGCGCGCGCAATTGTTCGGCGACGACAAAGCGGTGATCTTGATTGGAGATGATGAGGGGGGCAGAAAAACCATTCCCCCGCGCTCTGGCCACGGTGTCTTGGATCATGGTGTTCTCGCCCACCAGTACCAGGAGCTGCTTAGGCATGGCCTTGCGGGAAAGTGGCCACAGGCGTGTCCCGGAGCCACCAGACAAAATGACGGGAACGATTAGCCCAGTTTTTTGTGACATGCCATTTTTCCTCTAAGTAAAAAACACAAGGCGGCGCAGATTATCTATGGGCTACTTCTGAGCGAGATATTGCCGCGCCAAAATCTTGCCCTCTTCAACGCCGGGCTGATCGAAGGGGTTAACCCCCATCAGGCGGCCCATGATGATGGTCTCCAGCATGAAGTGCATCATCAGCGCGCCCATGTGGAATTCATCGAGCTTGGTGAGGTGGATCATCCGCACGGGCCGGCCATTCTTGAATAGGGTTCGGGCGGTGGCGTGGTATTCTGCGTCCACCAAATCGCCCAGCCTCTTGCCGGCAAGGTAATCAAGACCCAGCGCCCTGGCGCGGGCGCGCGGCGCGGCAGCACCCATGCCCTTGGTATCAACACTGAGAAGTGTGAAGAGCGCATTACCTGGCCCGTCACGGAAGAGCTGAAGCTGACTGTGCTGGTCTACCGGACCCAGAGCAGACACGGGCGTTGAGCCCTTGCCGTTCTTGCCCAAACTTTCAGCCCACAGCTGGCGCCACCAGCCGCCAAATACAGCCAGAGTATCGGCATAGGGCCACAAGATGGTGGTGGCGAGCCGGCCCTCACTTGCCAGCGCATGATGCAAGGCCGCGCCAACGGCGGCGGGTGCATCGGCCGCGGTTTCAGCCGCCAATACGTGATCTAGGATGGACTGTGCTCCCGCGCGCAGGGCCTTCACGTTCAGGCCCATCAAGAGCGCGGGCAGAAGGCCCACCATCGTCAAAACTGAATAGCGCCCACCCACGCCCATCGGATGGTCGAGCTTCACTGCCCCGATGCTATCGGCAAAATCTGAGAGCGCGCTTTTGTGCGGCTCGGTAATAATCGTGAAGTGCCGGCTGAGTTTTTTGACGCCCAATTTTTCGAGTGCGTCCGTCGCCGTCAGCACCTGCATGAGCGTCTCAGCCGTACCGCCCGACTTAGAGATAGCCAAGAAGTGGGTCTTCTTCAGATCAAAGCGCTTGAGGGCTTTGGCCCAGCTGAAGGGATCGGGATTGTCATGAAACTCCACGTACGGCACGTCCGCCTTGCGCAGCGAGGTCAGCGCCTGCCCCCCCAAGCTGGAGCCGCCGATGCCCAGGACGGCCACAGTAGAGAACGCCCGCAGCGCAGCCGCCTGCGCAGTGGCCGCACGCAGATCATCCTTGCGCGAGGGAATGCCTAAGAGCTCCAAGCTCCCCATCCGGTGTTGGCCACGCAGCCAATCCAGCGCTAATGATGAGGCCGCCAGAGAATTTTTATAGGCGCCCTTAGACGGCGCACCCCTGCCCGAAATGGCTAAGTCTAGCGATACAGTGAAGGGAGCCTTAGCCATTGGGCTTAAAATCCTCAGGCTTCTACTTCTATCCGCGCCTTGAGGATCTTGTCCGGATCGCCGCTAATGGCGCCGTTATTATGTTCGCCGCCCTTCTTGACCTTGTCGACATTATCCATGCCCTCAACCACCTGGCCCCACACACTGTACTGACGGTCCAGCCAGGGTGCGTCGGCAAAGCAGATATAGAACTGGCAGTTGGCACTGTTTGGATTGGCGGTGCGGGCAGCTGACACGGTGCCCTTGGTGTGCTTCTCGTCGGAAAATTCCGCCTTCAGGTCGGGAAGATGAGAGCCGCCCGAGCCTGTTCCGGTGGGGTCGCCCGTCTGCGCCATGAAGCCGGGAATGACGCGGTGAAACACCACGCCGTCATAGAAACCCTGGCCAGCCAGCTCCTTGACGCGCGCGACGTGATTGGGCGCCAGGTCGGGGCGCAGCTTGATCTTCACCGGTCCGGTCTTGAGATCGAGAACGAGATAGTCGGCCATTAGTGTATTTCCTTGCAGCGTTGGACGAGAGCTTGGGCGACAGCAGATGTAGTGAACGGCGTGATGTCGCCGTCCAGCAGGGCAATTTCTTTTACCAACCTTGACGATATCGCCTGATGGCGCGGATCGGCCATCAGGAACACGGTTTCAATATCCGTATTGAGGCGCTGATTCATCGCGACCATCTGGAATTCATACTCGAAGTCAGACACCGCGCGAAGCCCGCGGATGATCACCGAAGCCCCGACCTGTGCGGCAAATTTCACCAGCAGAGTTTCGAAGGCAAGCACTTCGATGCTGGCATGCCCGGCCGCCAGATTTTCGGCTTCCGTGCGCACCATCTCCACCCGCTCATCGAGGGTAAAAATTGGCAGCTTGGAGGCGTTGGTGGCGACGCCGATGACCAAATGGTCCACCAACTTGACCGCACGCTTGATAATGTCGAGATGACCGAGCGTGATGGGGTCGAACGTGCCCGGATAGATTGCGATGCGTTTCATGGCGCCCGGCGAGCCCCGATTTTGAGTGTGAAGCCTAGCATGCGGATAATGTCTTGTCCCGGATCAGCTCGGCTATGTAATCAGGCAGCCGCCGCCTCGTCTGCCAGCCAAGTGCCCGCATCCGGGAGAGGTCTAGCGCAGCATCCATGCGATTACCCTTGCGCGCCGGCAGCATGGCGATGTCGCCGCCAAACATCGCCGCGACCTCCAGAACCGAATAGGATTCCGGCGCACCCAGGCCCAGTTCATCGCCTTCCCCGCGCTCGGCGATGATCGTCAACCCGTCAATAATGTCGGCGATATGCGTGAAATTGCGCTTCTGAGTGCCTGGCTCCACGATGGTCAATGCTTCACCACGCAGGCGTTGCTGGCGGAAAATCTCGACCACCGTACCATAGGCGCCTGCCCGCTCCCCGGGACCGTAGACGTTATAGAAATAGCAGGCGGCGAATTTCACCCCATACCAGGCGCCATAATTGCGAACTAGCTCGGTGTTGGCCGCCTTGGTCCAGGCATAAGGACTCTGGTCACGGCCAAGCCCTCCATCACCGAACTTGGTGCTGGAACCGGCATAGACAAGCTTGGTTTGAGGGTTGGATCGGCAATACTCCAGCACGCCAAACGTACCTACGCTGTTGAGGTCCCAGACCAATGCCGGTTCCTCGAAGCTTTTCTCAACCCGGGAATATTCGCCCAAATGGAACAGCACATCCGGGGCCTCGGGAAGATGACGCGCCACATCCTTGGCATGGCCTTCGCGGTAGACAACGCCGGATAGATGATTGTCGTGGCTGCCGGTGAAATAATTGTCCAGCGAAACGACTCGCCAGCCTTCTTCCATCAGACGCGCGCAGAGATGGGTGCCAACAAAGCCGGCGCCGCCGATCACCGCAGCTGTTCTTGTCACAGGGGCCCCCTAATAATCACGCTGGAGCCTAGGCGCTCTCGACTTCCGACACATCTTCAATGCGCTCGACCGAAACCACCCGCTCGCCGTCATCCACCCGGAAGACTGTAACGCCCTGTGCGGCGCGGCCCTGGATGGAAATGCCCGACACCGCCACCCGAATGGTCTGGCCGCCATCGGAGATCATCATCAGATCGTCGGATTCCTCGACCGGGAAGGAGGCGATCACGGCGCTATTCTTCTTGCCCAACCCGATGGCGACAATGCCAGAACCACCACGCCCGGTGACACGATATTCGTAAGACGAGCTGCGCTTGCCGAAACCTGTCTGTGACAGGGTCAACACGAACTGCTCGCGCGCGCCCAGCGTCGCATAGCGTTCGGAAGTCAGCGCGGCCTCCTCGACGCCGTCGTCGGCGTCATCTTCAACTTCGACAGGCGCTTCCGCCTCGCCGCTTTCGGCGCGGCGCGCGGCGCTGGCCTGTTTCAGATAGGCGCGGGCCTCGGCCGAAGTGGCGTCGGAATGATAGAGCAGCGACAGGCTAACAACCTCGTCGCCGTTGGCCAGCTTGATGCCGCGCACGCCGGTGGAGTCGCGACCCTTGAAGACGCGCACATCGCCGACCGGAAAGCGAATGGCCTTGCCGCCGCGGCTGGTGAGCAGGAAATCATCCGCATCGGTACAGGTGGCAACGCCGATGATGCCATCGCCCTCAGCCAGCTTCATGGCGATCTTGCCGTTCTTGTTGACCTGGGCAAAGTCGGACAGCTGGTTGCGCCGCACGTCGCCGGACTTGGTGGCGAACACCACGTTCAGCTTGTCCCACTCGGTATCGTTTTCCGGCAGCGCCAGGATGGTGGTGATGCGCTCGCCTTCCGCCAGCGGCAGCAGGTTGACCATTGCCTTGCCCTTGCCGGCGATGCGGGCTTCGGGAAGCCGCCAGACCTTCAGCTTGTAGGCCATGCCGGTGGACGAGAAGAACAGCAGCCAGGCATGGGTGGAGGCGACGAACAGGCTGGTGACAAAATCCTCGTCGCGCGTCGCCATGCCGGAACGGCCCTTGCCGCCGCGTCCCTGCACCCGGTATTCGGCCAGCGGTGTGCGCTTGATATAGCCGGCATGGGTCACGGTGACGGCGACTTCCTCGCGCTCAATCAGCGCTTCGTCTTCCATCTCGGTTTCGGCATCGATCAGTTCGGTCTTGCGCGGGGTGGCGAACTCGTCCCGGATCGCGGCCAGCTCGTCACGGATGATGGTCAGCACCCGCTCGCGCGACGACAGAATTTCGAGATAATCGGCAATGGCCAGGCCAAGCTTCTGGGCCTCGTCATTGATTTCATCGCGGCCCAGACCGGTCAGGCGCTGCAGGCGCAGCTCCAGGATCGCCTTGGCCTGCTCTTCCGACAGGCGGACGGTATTGCCTTCATCCACCTTGTGGCGCGGGTCGGCGATCAGCGCCACAAGCGGGCCGACATCGCGGGCGGGCCAGGCGCGGGCCATCAACTGCTCGCGCGCGGCCGCCGCGTCGGGGGCGCCGCGGATCAACTTGATGACATCGTCGATATTGGCGACCGCGACGGCCAAGCCTACCAATATGTGACCACGATCGCGCGCCTTGGAGAGATCAAATTTGGTGCGGCGGGTGACGACTTCCTCGCGGAAACTCACAAAGGCGGCCAACAGCTCCTTCAGATTCATCTGGATCGGGCGGCCGTCATTCAGCGCCAGCATATTGACGCCGAAGCTCTGCTGCAGGTTCGAGAAACGATAGAGCTGGTTGAGCACCACTTCGCTGGACGCGTCGCGCTTGAGCTCGATCACCAGCCGCATGCCGGAACGATCGCTTTCGTCGCGAATGTCCGAAATACCCTCGACGCGCTTGTCGCGCACCAGTTCGGCGATGCGCTCGGTCAGCACCGCCTTGTTCACCTGATAGGGCAGCTCGGTGACGATGATGGCTTCGCGGTCCTTGCGGATTTCCTCGACGGCGCAGCGTGCGCGCATCAGGATCGAGCCGCGGCCTCGCGCCAGCGCGGCGCGGGCATTCTGCTTGCCGATCAAAAGCGCGCCGGTGGGGAAATCCGGTCCCGGCACGATTTCGGTCAGGGCTTCCAGATTGATAGACGGGTCATTGATATAGGCCAGGCATGCGTCGATCACTTCGCCCAGATTGTGGGGCGGGATGTTGGTGGCCATGCCGACCGCGATGCCCGACGAGCCGTTGACCAGCAGATTGGGGAAACGCGACGGCAGAACCACTGGCTCGCGCTCGGTGCCGTCGTAATTGTCGCGGAATTCAACGGTTTCCTTGTCGATGTCTTCCGTCAGGGCATGGGCGATCTTGGCCCGGCGCACTTCGGTATAACGCATCGCAGCCGGCGGATCGCCGTCCACCGAGCCGAAATTGCCCTGCCCGTCGATGAGTGGCGCGCGCATGGAAAAGCCCTGCGCCATGCGCACAAGCGCGTCGTAAATCGACTGGTCGCCGTGCGGGTGGTATTTACCGATGACGTCACCAACCACGCGCGCGGACTTGCGATAGGCCTTGTTCCAGTCATAGCCATTCTCGTGCATCGAAAAGAGAATACGGCGATGCACGGGCTTGAGGCCGTCGCGCGCATCCGGCAGCGCACGCTGAACGATGACGCTCATCGCATAATCGAGATAAGAGCGTTTCAGCTCGTCTTCGACCGCGATGGTGGCAATGGGATTGCCGCTGTCGGGAGGCAGTTTGGTATCGGAATTATCGCTCAAAATGCGTCCTCAGGCGCAGGCAGAAACTGCGCGAAAAACCGGGGTGATTCCTAGCATTTCGGGTGCTGCGAAACCAGCAAATTAGCCTGCGGCAAGCCTCTGATTCAGCCGCCTAATTTGCCGCTTTTTGCAGGGCGGAAAGCTCAGCGCGCACCCGCTCCATGTCATAGGCATAAATCAGCCTCTGCCGGGCAGTATCCTTGTAGCCGAAGGTGATGCCGACCAGCCGCCCGGAGGCGTCCAGCACCGGCCCGCCGGAAAAGCCCGGCCCCGCATTGTCGGCCCGGCGGCGGTCATTGGCGAAGATGAAATAGTCGGCCGTGGCGCTTCCCGGGCTGCGCGAAATCTCGCGCACCACGCCGCGCGCGATACGCAGGCTGCCGCCCCCGCCCTGGCCATACGCGACCACCGCGCCGCCCACCGTTACCGGCGCGGTCTGGGGCGGAGCACCACGCGTGGTACGGAAGAACATAAGGTCATAGTCGCGGCGGCGGCCGATGATGCTTTTGGGATCGACGAGATTGGCATTGTGGGCGTTGGTGACCGCGATGCCGGGCGCGATGACCACCGCCGCACCGTCGGCGGTGTCGATGCCCAGATGGATGCGGGTCTGCAGCGGCAGATAGGCCTGCGCGATCTGCGCCTCCGCGATACGCGTGACCGGCGCGCCCGAGGTGGCGCAGCCGGCAAGCATCGCAAGAAACGGAAGTAACGCGATCCTAGAAGGGAATCTCGTCATCCAACTCGTCGCGCTGGAAGTTGGACGGGGCCTCATTGGTGCCGCGGTTGCCGCCGCCAAAGCCGCCATCACCGCCACCACCGCCGCTGCGGCCATCCAGCATCACCATCGTGCCGTTAAAGCGGTTCAGCACGATCTCGGTGGAATATTTCTCCGCACCGTCCTTGTCGGTCCATTTGCGGGTCTGCAGCGCGCCTTCCAGATAAACCTTGGCGCCCTTCTTCAGATACTGCTCGGCGACCTTGGCCAAATTCTCGTTGAAGATGACCACGCGGTGCCACTCGGTCTTTTCCTTGCGCTCACCGCTGGACTTGTCCTTCCAGGTCTCCGAGGTCGCGACCGACAAATTGACCACCGGCTCGCCCGACGTCATGCGGCGCACTTCGGGGTCCTTGCCCAGATTGCCGACCAAAATCACCTTGTTGACGCTACCCGCCATGCTCGTCTCCGTAACTTTGCGCCGGACGTTAAACGCCCGCGCGGCTCTGCGCCATCAAGCGGCGCACGCTGTCCTGTGGGGCACAGCAATAACATTGTTCACTATTTGTTCCAATAGCGCATTTGCCCCGGTTCCGGCCATAAAGCTTTTGGCGCTGCGAGCGGGTTCATGCCGTTTAATTCCTATCCCTATTTCATCTTTCTGGCCGTGGCCGTGCTGGGCTACCGGCTGCTGGAAAGCCGCGCCCCAGCAGGCCGGCGGGTGTTCCTGCTGCTGGCCTCCTACGCCTTCTATGCCTGGTGGCGAGCGGACTTCCTGGCCCTCCTGATCGGCTCAACCGTCATCAACTACATGCTGGGGCGCGAGATCGAGCTGCGCCGCACCCGCCATGCCGATCGCCGTCTCTTTCTGATTGGCGGACTGATATTCAATCTGGGCCTGATCGCGATCTTCAAATACCAGGCATTGTTCGTCACCACCGCCAACACTGCGTTCAACATCGGCCTGCCGGTGGCGGAATTCTTCCTGCCGCTGGCCATCTCCTTCTTCACCTTCGAACAGATCAGCTACCTGGTCGATGCCGACAGCGGCAAGACGCGCAACTATTCGCTGCTGGATTATTCGCTGTTCGTCGCCTATTTCCCCCACCTGATCGCGGGCCCCATCGTGCGGCACAATGATCTGATCCCGCAATTCCATGCCATGCGGTCCGCGCCAGGCCGCGACCTGGCCGCCGGCATTACGCTCTTCACCATCGGGTTGGCCAAGAAAACGCTGATCGCCGACAATCTGGCGCCCTTCGCCGACGCAATCTTCAATGCGGCCGGGCGCGGCGCTCCACTGGGCCTGACCGATAGCTGGCTGGGCACGCTGTTCTTCACCTTCCAGATCTATTTCGACTTCTCGGCCTATTCCGACATGGCGCTGGGCTCGGCGGTGATGCTGGGCATCCGCCTGCCGGTCAATTTCCTCTCGCCCTACAAGGCCGCCAGCATCATCGAATTCTGGCGGCGCTGGCACATTTCCCTGTCGGCCTTCCTGCGCGACTATCTTTACATCCCGCTGGGCGGCAATCGCGGCGGCGCGGCACGTCGCTATCTCAACCTCTTCATCACCATGCTGCTGGGCGGCCTTTGGCATGGCGCCAACTGGACCTTCATGCTGTGGGGCGGGCTGCACGGTCTTTATCTGGCGATCAATCACGCCTTCCGTCATGTAACCAAAGGCATGACAGTCCCGCCCGCTTTGCGCCTGCCCCTGCATGCCCTGTCGGTGCTACTGACCTTCGCCGCCATAAGCTTCGCCTGGATCGTGTTTCGCGCCGAAACCCTGACCAGTGCCGGCAATGTTGCGGCGGGCCTGATCGGCTTGGGCGATTCTGGTGTGGTCAGCTTCTCGCCCTTGGCCGCGGTTGCGCTGATTTTGCTGTTCGGCATCGTCTGGTTCATGCCCAACAGCATGGAAATCATGTGGCGACATGGCAATCCTGCCTTGCCGTCACCCTATGAGAATGAGCCGGTCAAACCGGCCCGGCGCCTGGTCTGGGCGCCAACACGGCTGCAGGCCTTTGCTTATGGGATTTTGTGCATCGTGGCGGTGCTGGCGCTGTCCAATCTCAAGCCCTTCATCTATTTCCAGTTCTGACCGCCATGGAAAAGAACCACTACGCATTCTGGTTTCTGGGCACGGTGGCGCTGGGCGTTGCCGCGTTGATCGGCTTCAACTGGGCGGCGGGCGCTTACATTCTGCACCACCCGTCCGGCGCCAGCGTGCAGACGCTTTCGGGCTTTGAGCGCGCCCTCAAGCCGGTTTGGATTACCCAGATCAAACCCCAGCTTGTTTTCGTCGGTTCCAGCCGGGTGCGGGACGGGTTCGATCCGGTCCTGCTTGATCCGGCGCTGAAACTGAGAAGCTTCAATTATGGCGCGTCCAGCATGACGCCCTACGAAGCCCGGCGCTTCGCGCAGGATACACTGGCCCAGCCTTCGGTCCAGCAGATGGTGGTGTCGCTGGATGCGTTCACCGGCAACGGCGGCCCCGGCGAGGCCTTGCCCAGCTTCGACGAAACGCGCCTGGCGGTGACCCCCGAAGGAACCCCAACCCCGCGCCGCGGCTTGTGGCTTTTTACCACCCGCTTTTTGAGCGGCGGTGCGCTGGGCATGAACGCCCTCAGCGCCTATGCCCTAGCGCGGTTGAAGCAGGGTGAAAGCGCCGCCGACCGCCCGGACATCTTCAACGCCTATAGTCATATGAGCGAAGCGGTGATGCAGCGCGACCTGAACTATCGCCGCGCGCGCACGCTGACGATGGGGCCTGGCCCGGCGCGCGAATTGACGACCCTGCTGGCCAGCGCCTGTCATGCCAAAGCCCGGCTGACCCTGTTCTTTCCGCCCGACCACATGGCCATCCAGACGCGCTATCGCCACGGCGACGCCGCCGGGCTGGATGCTTTCAAACAGACGGTGCGCGGCGCCGTGGAACGCCACAACGCTCGCTGCCCGTCACCGGTCGCGCTGTTCGATTTTCTGAATGAGAATGTTTTGACCACAGAGGGGCTGCGAGATGGCAGCAGTCCCAACTATGTGGATTTGGTGCACTTCCGCCCGCCAGCCGGTCTGTGGCTGCTGGAGCAGATGCGCCTGACGGCAAAAAAGGTAAATTAAGGCGCGGTGCTAACCGTGGTGCTGGGTGCGGGGCTGCACGCCGAACCACATCCCCCGCCGTTGTCGGATGCTAACGCGATCGCCAAACCGCCGGCGACGGCAACGCCGACACCAAGGGCTACCAGTGCGTTCGGGCTGCCCTGGGCTTCCTTGACGCCGGCCGGTTTGCCGGCCGGGAGGGTGGAAACCTCAGCGGCATTCACCTGCGACACCACCAAAGCGGTCGCGGCGGTGGCCAGCATCATTTTACGGACGTTCATCATGGCATCCCTCTGAAACAATGCGCTTTTCGCGTGAATAACAGGTCGCATGGCCAGGTCAACCCGCGATCTCAACCACTTGTAGTTATTTGGCCGCTTTGCGGCCTTTTTGCAAATGAACAATGATGGCTTCCTGCAGCGTGTTCTCTTTTTGTTTTCGGACGTTGAACCGGTTATGACAGGCCCATGGATTTTCTGACACAGATTCTCGCGCCCAGCCGCCCCACCGCCATCGTGGACGTGGGCGCCAACCCGATCGACAGCGACCCGCCCTACAAGGCGATGCTGGCGGCCGGGCTGTGCGACGTCATTGGATTCGAACCCCAGGCGGATGCGTTGGCGCGGCTTCAAAAGATGGCCGGGCTGCGCGAACGCTATCTGCCCGATGCGCTGGGAGATGGAACCTCGCACACGCTGAACATATGCGGCATCGACGGTATGACCAGCCTGCTGAATCCCGATCCGGCGCAACTGGCGCTTTTCAATTTGTTTCCTATATGGGGTGCAGTGAAAGAAACACACACCATCTCCACCCGGCGCCTCGATGACGTTGCCGAAATCGCGCACATGGATTTCCTCAAAATGGACATCCAGGGTTCCGAGCGCATGGTGCTGCTGAATGGCAAAACCAAGCTGGCGGATACTGTCGCTATCCAGACCGAAATGTCTTTTGTTCCGCTTTACAAGGACCAACCGGTGTTCGGCGACATGGACCTGTTGTTAAGGGAACTTGGCTTCCTGCCGCACTGTTTCGCGGAACTGAAAGTATGGCCACTGGCGCCCACGGTGGTGGCCGACCAGCCCAACAGGGGTCTGCGCCAGGTGCTGGAAGCCGACATGGTCTATGTGCGCGACTTCACCCGGGCCGGCAATATGAGCCCGGAACAGTGGAAGCATCTCGCGCTGATCGCCCACCATTGCTACCGCTCGGTGGACCTGGTGGTACGTGCACTGAACATGCTGGCGGAACTGGGCGCGGTGCCGGCCGGCACCTCTGATCGTTATCTTTCCAGCTTTGGCAGAAAACCCAACTGATGCTCAAAAACATCTCCATCCGCGGCGCCCGCGAGCACAATCTCAAGAATATCGATGTCAAGATTCCGCGCGACACCCTGACCGTGCTCACCGGCCTGTCGGGATCTGGCAAGTCCAGCCTCGCCTTTGACACCATCTATGCCGAAGGCCAGCGCCGCTATGTCGAAAGCCTGTCGGCCTATGCGCGCCAGTTCCTCGAACTGATGCAGAAGCCCGACGTGGATCACATCGAAGGCCTGTCGCCGGCCATCGCCATCGAGCAGAAGACCACGTCGAAGAATCCGCGCTCCACCGTCGGAACTGTCACCGAGATCTACGACTATCTGCGCCTGCTGTTCGCGCGCGTGGGCGTGCCCTATTCGCCTGCCACCGGCCTTCCGATCGAAAGCCAAACCGTCAGCCAGATGGCTGACCGCATCCTGGCCTTGCCGGAAGGCACCCGGCTGTACCTGCTGGCGCCGATCGTGCGCGGCCGCAAAGGAGAGTACAAAAAGGAGCTGGCCGAACTGCAGAAGAAGGGCTTTCTGCGCGCCAAGGTCGACGGCAAATTCTATGACATCGGCGCCACCCCGGCGCTGGACAAGAAGCTCAAGCACGACATCGAGATCGTGGTGGACCGCATCGTGGTCAAACCTGATATCGGCAACCGCCTGCCCGATTCCATCGAAACGGCGCTCAAGCTGGCCGACGGCCTGCTGGTCGTTGAGTTCGCCGATGAAAAGGAAAAGGACGGCAAGCCGCGCCAGATGCTGCTGTCGTCCAAGTTCGCCTGCCCGGTGTCCGGCTTCACCATTTCGGAAATCGAACCGCGCCTGTTCAGCTTCAACAATCCCCACGGCGCCTGCCCGGATTGCGACGGGCTGGGAACGCAGAATTATTTCGATGAAGCGCTGGTCGTGCCGGACGGCTCGCTAAGCCTGAAGAAAGGCGCCATCGCGCCCTGGTCCAAGAGTTCGTCGCCCTATTACCTCCAGACGCTGGAAGCGATCGCCCGGCACTACAAATTCTCGATGAACGAGGCCTGGGACGACCTGCCGAAAAAGACGCGGCAGGTCATCCTGCACGGGTCGGGCGAAGACGAGATCAAGTTCATCTATGACGACGGCATGCGCCGGTATGAAACCCGCAAGCCGTTCGAAGGCGTCATTACCAACATGGACCGGCGCCACAAGGAAACCGACAGCGACTGGGCCCGCGAAGAGCTGGAACGATACCAGGCCGAAGCCGCGTGTGAGACCTGTCACGGCTATCGCCTCAAGCCCGAGGCGCTATCGGTGAAAATCGGCGGCCTGCATATCGGCCAAGTTTGTGAAAAGGCGATCCGCGATTCCGACGCCTGGTTCCGCGACATCGACAAGAAGCTCACCGCGCAGCAGCGCGAAATCGCCATGCGCATCTTGAAGGAAATCCGCGCCCGGCTGAAATTTCTCAACAATGTCGGCCTGGACTACCTGACCATGGCGCGCAATTCCGGCACGCTGTCGGGCGGCGAAAGCCAGCGCATCCGCCTGGCCTCGCAGATCGGCTCTGGCCTGACGGGCGTGCTGTATGTGCTGGACGAGCCCAGCATCGGCCTGCACCAGCGCGACAATGGCAAGCTGCTGGAATCGCTCAAGGGCCTGCGCGACATGGGCAACACCGTGCTGGTGGTCGAACATGACGAGGATGCCATCCGCACAGCCGACTATGTGATCGACATGGGCCCGGGTGCCGGCGTCCATGGCGGCCATATCATAGCCGAAGGCACGCCCGCCCAGGTCATCGCCAACAAGAAAAGCCTGACCGGAAAATATCTCAGCGGCGTTGAGAATATTCCCATCCCCGCC
The DNA here is from genome assembly GCA_903837555.1 of uncultured Alphaproteobacteria bacterium. Classification (GTDB taxonomy): domain Bacteria; phylum Pseudomonadota; class Alphaproteobacteria; order Micropepsales; family Micropepsaceae; genus Rhizomicrobium. The sequence goes on along the minus strand of CAILUV010000028.1, from coordinate 68,578 downwards.
AAACGTCGCAAGGCCGTCAACAACCGCTGGCTGAAAGTGGTGGGCGCGCGCGGCAACAATCTGAAGAACGTCACCGCGGAAATCCCGCTGGGGACACTGACCTGCATCACCGGCGTGTCGGGCGGCGGCAAGTCCACCCTCACAATTGAAACGCTGTTCAAGGCGGCCTCGCGCAAGCTGTCCCAGTCGCGCGAGCATCCCGCGCCGCATGATCGTATCGAAGGCCTGGAATTCCTCGACAAGGTGATCGACATCGATCAAAGCCCGATCGGCCGCACCCCGCGCTCTAACCCGGCCACCTATACCGGCGCCTTCACGCCGATCCGCGACTGGTTCACCGAGCTGCCGGAGGCCAAGGTGCGTGGCTATGCGCCGGGGCGCTTCAGCTTCAACGTCAAGGGTGGCCGCTGCGAAGCCTGCCAGGGCGACGGCGTCATCCAGATCGAAATGCACTTCCTGCCGGACGTTTATGTGAAGTGCGATGTCTGCGACGGCAAGCGCTACAACCGCGAAACCCTGGAAGTGAAGTTCCGCGATCATTCGATCAGCGATGTGCTGGACATGACCATCGAAGCGGGCGCCGAACTGTTCCGGGCGGTGCCGTCGATCGCCGAAAAGCTGGAAACCCTCAAGCGCGTAGGCCTGGGGTACATTTCCATCGGCCAGCAGGCCACCACCCTGTCAGGCGGCGAGGCCCAGCGCGTCAAGCTCAGCAAGGAGCTGTCGCGGCGCGCCACGGGACGCACGCTTTACATTCTGGATGAGCCGACCACCGGACTGCACTTCCACGACGTCAAGAAGCTGCTGGAAGTGCTGCAGGAGCTGGTCGAACAGGGCAACACGGTCGTGGTGATCGAGCACAATCTGGAGGTCATCAAGACCGCGGACTGGATCGTGGATCTGGGACCAGAAGGCGGCGATGGCGGCGGCGAAATCGTGGCCAGCGGCACGCCCGAGGATGTGGCGAAAAACGCGCGCTCGCATACCGGGCATTATCTCAAGCCGCTGCTGAAAGCCGCAACCGCGCCAAAGAGACTGCGCGCCGCCGAATAGGCGTCAGGCTTCGATATCGACGGTTGTTTCAGTTTTCAGCAACCGCCAGGCGGAAACGCTGGCGCTGGCAAACAGGCCGATCAGCAGTGGCGACAGGAAAAAGCCCAGCCCGCTGACGATGGGAAGCGTGTCGCGCGCTCGCAGCAGGCCCGCCATCATGCGCATCTGCTCGTTTTCCGCCGGAACCGACGGCAAACGCCCGCCCAAGGCGAGCTGCAGCAGGCCCATCAGAATCAGCAGGGGGATGAAAATGCCGGCCATGATGGCCAGCAGGCGCCAGAAGTTTCCGGTGGAGAGTTGCCAGGCGCGGCGCAACACCGGCACATTTTCCGCCGCAGCGATGGCAGGCAGCAAGGCCAGAAAACGTGGTACCGCCAAAATCAGAACGGCATAGACCAGCAACACCAGCCCCGCCATGGCAGGGCTGGGCGAGCCGGCCGTGCCGGTGGCGGCGGTACCGATCACCAGAATGGGAATAAGGACGGCCAGCAGCAGGCCCGCGAACGCCAGAAAGGCGCGGAACATTCGCCACTCTTCCGTGCCGAAGGCGAAATGCGCCCACGCCGGGGCCGTGCGCGTGCCCATCGCAAGCTGCACCACGGCAACATACATCACCGCATGCAGCAACAGCGCGGCGATGATATAGCCCAGCATCATCAGCATGGTCGGTCCCAGCGTCGCCGTGGCGCCGCTCGCCATCGCCTGGATGACGTCATTGTAGTAACGCTGGAATGTGAAGAAGCCCATGATGGTGACCAGCACCATGGGAATCCAGATCAGGCCGATAATGCCGTTGAGATTGGCGAACGTGAAAGCATAGGCTTCGCGAATGGTCGCGACGACCGGAACCCGCGCCATCACCTAGAATTCGTCAAACGGACGCAGGTCGTCGAACACGGGCGCCTGCGGACCGGTGGCATCGTGCCAGAGGCCCATCGCCCAGGCCGTGAGCGCGGCAGCAACCGGCAGCTTGGCCAGGCCCATCAGCGGTTCGGCAACCTGAGCCAGCTTGCGGCGCGGCACGAAGGCGGCGACACCGACAGCCGCAGCGGCAAGCAGGCCGGCGCCCAGCGCGAGCTTTGCGTAATTGGTGCCTTTTTCCGCCATCGTAATTTCCGCCTGTGGTTCACTGCCGTATATGAGGCCGCCAAGCCATTCTCAGCAAGCCCGGCAGCCGTTTAAATCACCACCGCTTTAGAAAAGTCGATGGGCATCCAGCATGGCATGCGAGACCCGATATTTTCGTTAAAAGTCTGCGCCAATTTGAAGACGGCAGGACCGCAATGGAAAAATAAAAAGCCCGCCGTCTTAACGGCGGACCTTTCCTTTTTGACTGTGGCCAAAAGGCTTTATCGCATCCCCATGGGTAAAAAGCGGGGGACTTTGGGACCATTTCCAAGCCGTTTGGCAGAGCAAAAAATCCCAAAAACACCAGATTTTAGGATTTAAGTCCTTTGCACGGGCCTTTCCGGAGCTGCTAAGCCCTCCAGCCATGAGCACCAGTTTGCATATCGTCGGGGGCGGGTTGGCCGGATCAGAGGCCGCATGGCAGGCGGCCGAAGCCGGCACGCAAGTGATTCTCCACGAAATGCGCCCCGTCCGCGCCACCGACGCTCACCATACCGATTCCCTGGCCGAGCTGGTCTGCTCCAATTCCTTCCGTTCCGACGACGCCCAGAACAATGCCGTGGGCCTTCTGCACGAAGAGATGCGGCGGGCCGGATCGCTGGTGATGCGCGCCGCAGATGCCCACAAACTGCCGGCTGGCGGGGCGCTGGCAGTGGACCGACACGGCTTTTCCGCCGCCGTGACCCAGGCCCTGGAAGAGCATCCCAATTTGACGATCGCCCGCGAGGAGATCACGGCCCTGCCCCCGGCCAGTTGGGGCAGCACCATTGTGGCGACCGGCCCCCTGACATCAGCCGCGCTGGGCACGGCCATCGGCGAGGCGACGGGCCAAGATCAGCTCGCCTTCTTCGACGCCATCGCGCCGATCGTGCATCGCGAATCGATCGACTTCGACATCGCCTGGTTCCAGTCGCGCTACGACAAGGAAGGCCCGGGCGGCGGCATCGCCGATTACATCAACCTGCCGCTGGACGAAGCCCAGTACAAAGCCTTTGTTGAGGCGCTGATCGACGGCGAAAAGACCGACTTCAAGGAGTGGGAAAAATCCACGCCCTATTTCGAAGCCTGTCTGCCGATCGAAGTCATGGCCGCGCGCGGCGAACAGACCCTGGCGTTCGGCCCGATGAAACCGGTGGGGCTGCAGGATCCGCGCACCACTCAGCGCCCCCACGCCGTGGTGCAACTGCGCCAGGACAACAAGCTGGGTACGCTGTGGAATATGGTCGGCTTTCAGACCAAGCTGAAACACGCCGAACAGGTGCGCATCTTTCGCACCATCCCAGGGCTGGCCAATGCGCAGTTCGCCCGGCTGGGCGGCCTGCATCGCAACACCTTCATCAATTCGCCGCGGCTGCTGGACTCGCAACTGCGTCTGAAATCGCAGCCGCATCTGCGCTTTGCCGGGCAGATCACGGGCGTCGAAGGCTATGTCGAAAGCGCCGCGATCGGTCTTTTGTGCGGCCGCTTTGCAGCCGCCGAAATTCTGGGAGCCACGGTCACCCCGCCCCCGGCCACAACCGCCTTCGGCGCCCTTCTGGCGCACATCACCGGCGGAGCCGACGAGCGCACCTTCCAGCCCATGAACGTCAATTTCGGGCTTTTTCCGCCTTTCCCGAAATCCGCCAAAATCCGCGGCAAGGACCGCAAACAGGCGATGAGCGCCCGCGCCCTGGAAGACCTTTCGGGCTGGCTGGGCGACAAACAGGCGGCTGAATAGTTCCGCGAAACCCTGTACAGTTCCGCACGTTGTCAAAAAAGCAGCAAAGCGGAACCCAGCATGGATATCCCCCTCGAGCTTTCTTTTCACAATATGGAATCGTCGGACGCGCTGAAGAAGGCGGTGCGCGGACACGTCGATAAACTCGAACAGTTTCACGATCACATCATCGGATGCCGCGTCGTGATCGAGATGCCGCACCGCAGCCAGAAGGCCAGCGGCAATCCGCCCGACGTGCATATCGTGGTGCGCGTGCCAGGCAAGGAAATCGTGGTCAGCAAAGAGCTGGCCCATAACGGTCACAAGAAGGCCGCGACCGACGCCTATGCGGTGCTGGATAACGCCTTTGCCGTCGCGCAGAAGCAGCTCAAGGACTACCGCCGCATCAGCCATGGCGACGTCAAGCGCAAGGGCGAACAGCGCGGCGCCGATCCCAGCATCCTCGACGCTTAAAGCCGTCTTTTCATCGCCGCACTGAGCAGCGCCATCTGCCGCCGGTGGATGGGCACGTCGCGGCCCGTGGGCAGACGCCTGAGATAAACCGGAACCAGCGCGGCCGGCAGAATCGCGGCCAGCACCGGACCGGGTTTGGGCACCGCCCGCGCGGCGAGGAAGTGATAGTGCGCTTTGAGGCTAACCTGCCGGATTGCGGCCGCCAGTTTGGGATCGCCCTTTTCCAGGTGGAAGAATTCTTCTGGCGTGACGTGCAGCGCCGACAGCAGGTCCAGCGGCAGGTAAAGCTTATGCCGGCTGTTGTGAAACGGCAGAGAGCGCAACAACCCGGCCAGGCCATAAGCGCGCGCCGCCTCAACCGAGTGGGCCGCATTGCCGCCCAGAATCTGCGCCGCCAGCCGCATCACCGCGCCCCCGGTTGCATCGATATACTTTTCCAGGCTTGCAAAGTCCTCGAAGCGGTCGGCGGAGGAATCAAAATCCCGCGCCGCAATCAATGCTTCCAAATCGGCCTGCGCCAGCGACGTCTGTGCGAACAGCGCCGCCAGCCCCTTGGCCACGTCATGGTTGCGGGGATTCCCTTTGGCCGCGCCTTCCACGGTTTCGCGCCACCATTCCAGCCGGATCGCGCCCAGCATTGGTTCGCGCACCGTCTGGGCAACCCGCGCCAGTTCCGCGTTCAGGGCATAGAGCGCGAACAGGCACGGCCGCAGGGCCGCGGGCGCAAACAGCGTGGAGAAATAGCGGTCCGGATCGGCGGTACGCACCGACACGGCCAGGCGATTTGCCAGACCGGCATCCATATGAAGCGGCGCATCCATCTAAAATGAAACCGCCCGCTTGCGCGGGCGGTTCCGTGACTTTCGTGGCTTACGGCTCAGTAGAGGTGTCCGGCCGCGACCATGCTGAACAGCATGGGCACCGACAACAGCGTGTTGACGCGGCTGAACAGCATCGCGGTCTTGCCGGCAGCGGCTTTGTCGGCCGGGGCCAGGTCGGGATACTTGTTGTCGATGTTCAGCGCCTTCTGCTGGTTGGGCCAGATCACAAACCAGACGTTGAACCACATGATGGTGCCCAGCCACATGCCGATGCCGATGGCCAGATACTTGGGCACAACCGGCCAGCCTTCCAGCCCGTCGCTGAGGTCCAGCGTATAGGCTTCCAGCAGGTAACCGTTGCGCAGCGCCAGGATCACGCCCAGCACCATGGTGACCATCGCGGCCCAGCGGAACCAAAACAGCGCCTGCGGCGCGATATACCCGGTGACGCCCTTTTTCAGCTCGTCCGGCACCTTGGGCATGGTGGGGATCTGGACGAAGTTGAAATACCACAGCAGGCCGATCCACATCACGCCGGCGGCAACATGCAGCCAGCGCAGCAGGAACAGTTCGAACAGCAGCCCGTCCCAGCCCTGCGTGGCGATGTAGATCAAGACCATGATGGCGGCGAGCCCGAAGCTCGCAATCACCACGTTGCGAAGATTTCCTAGAAACGCGGCCATGGGTCCCCTCCCCTAGATTCGAGCCGGGAACTTTAGCGGAACTCGCTCTAGATCGCCAGCTTGCGCGGGCGGCGAATGTTCAGCCAGCCGATCACCATCAGCCGCGTCACCATCACCGAGGTATAGAAGGACGTGACGATGCCCACTCCCAGCGCCACTGCGAAGCCCTTGATCGGGCCGGTGCCGAGCCGGAACAGGATCAGCGACGCGATCAGATGGGTCATGTTGGCGTCGACGATGGTCGCCATGGCGCGGCGGAAACCCGTATCGATCGCGGCCAGCATGGCGCGACCATTGCGCAGCTCCTCGCGGATGCGCTCATAGATCAGCACATTGGCATCCACCGCCATGCCCATGGTCAGCACGATGCCGGCAATGCCCGGCAGGGTCAGGGTGGCGCCGAAAAGGGTCAGGACCGCCAGCAGCAGGACCACGTTCATCGTCAGGGCGATGTCGGCGAACAGGCCGAACAGGCCGTAACGCAGCACCATGAACAGCGCCACCAGGCCCAGGCCCGCAAAGGCGGCAATGCGGCCCAGCTTCACCGAGTCCGCGCCCAGTTCGGCCCCGACCGTCCGCTCTTCGATAATGTGCAGCGGCGCCGGAAGCGCGCCGGCGCGCAACAGGATCGCAAGGTTGTTGGCGCTCTGGGTGGTGAAATTGCCCTGGATCTGGCCCGAGCCACCCAGAATGGCGTTCATGATGTTGGGCGCGGTGATCACCTGCTTGTCCAGCACAATGGCGAAGCGGTGATTGACGTTTTCCTTGGTGACGTCGCCGAACTGGCGCGCCCCGACACTGTCGAAGCGGAAGGTCACCACCGGCTGGCCGCTCTGCTGGTCGAACGAGGTGCCGGCATCGGTCAGTCGGTCGCCCGACACCATCACGCGGCGATGCACGGCGATCTTCTGAACCGGCAGGTCCTTGTTGGCCGCGTCCGGCATCATTGGCAGGATTTCGCTGCCGATGGGCGGCACGGATGCATTGGGGTTGGCCTGCTCGTCGACGAGCTGGAAGGTCATCTTGGCGGTCTTGCCGAGAATTTCCTTGAGCTGGGCGGGATCCTGCAAACCGGGCACCTGCACCAGAATGCGGTCTTCGCCTGAACGCTCGATGCTGGGTTCGCGGGTGCCCAGTTCGTCGATGCGACGGCGGACCACCTCGATCGACTGGCTCATCACCTGCTGACGCGTCAGCGCCTTGAAGGGCTCGGTCATGCGCAGCACGAAGGCGCCATTGCCCGGCTCGCTGATATCGTAGTTGCGGCCGCTCGTCCCCAGCATGGAATTTCCCATCAAGGGATTGAGGTCGGTGATGATCTTGCGGGCTTCCTCGATCCGTCCGGAATCGGTGACGCGCACCGAAACCGTGTCGCCCTTCATGTTCAGGTCGGTCAGCGGAATCCTGGCGCGGTGAAAGGCAGCGCGGATGTCGCCCAGCATCGACTCGGCGCGGTCATGCGTCACCTGGTCGAAGTCGACCTGCAGCATCACGTAGGAACCGCCCTGCAGGTCCAGGCCCAGATTGACGGTGGAATGCGGCAGCCAGTTTGGGAAACGCGCGCGTACCGACTGGGGCAGCGCATTGGGCAATGCGATCAGGATCCCGCCCACCAGAACAATCGCGGTGACGAGGCGGACCCAGAGAGAGACTTTAAGCACGAACTATTCAGTCCTTGTCGGCAGGCTGACTCTTGGACCGCACGTCGGACAACGTCGCTTTCAGAACGCGCACCTGCACATTGTCGGCGATCTCGATCAGGATTTCCGGATCGTCGGCATTGGAAGACTTGACCACCTTGCCCAGGATGCCGCCCGAGGTAACAACCGTGTCACCGCGGCGCAGGCCATCCACCATGGCGCGCAACTGCTTGGCGCGCTGGCTTTGCGGGCGCCACAGAAGAAAGTAGAAGATCGCGATCATCGGCAGCGCGAGCGTCAGCGTCTGGAACATCGGATCGTTCGGATTCATAGTGGCGGTCTTTGCTTGGAATGCGGGCCGGACTATAGCGGCGCAGCCTTCCTTTGCAACTATGGGAAATCAAGGGGTTAGCATGACAAGCAGCGACAAAAACGACGCACTGGCGAACCCTGCCCTGCTGGCCCGCATCGCGGACGCGCTGGAACGGCTGGCGCCCGCGTCCTTGGCCACCACCTTGCCGGATGGTGACGCTTTTGTATGGGAGCCGGTCCAAGGTGGGCTGGTCGCCGTGCCGCATGTCTCCCATGTCGATATCGCCCTGCTCAAGGGCGTGGAAAATCAGCGCGATACGCTTCTGGCCAACACCAAGCGGTTCGCGCAAGGCCTGCCCGCCAACAATGCGCTGCTGTGGGGCGCGCGCGGCATGGGCAAGAGCTCGCTGGTCAAGGCGGTGCATGAAGAGGTCAATGAAGGCCGCAAGGGGGCCGACCGGCTGGCGCTGATCGAAATCCACCGCGAGGACATCGACACCCTGCCGCTGCTGCTGCGCACCTTGCGCGCTTCGAAGCGCCGCATCGTGATGTTCTGCGACGACCTGTCCTTCGACAAGGACGATACCAGCTACAAGTCGTTGAAGGCGGCGCTGGAAGGCGGCATCGAAGGGCGGCCCACCAACACGATTTTCTATGCCACCTCCAACCGGCGGCACCTGATGCCGCGCGATCTGGTCGACAATGAACGCGGCACCGCCATCAATCCCGGCGAAGCGGTCGAGGAGAAAGTGTCACTGTCAGACCGGTTCGGCCTGTGGCTGGGCTTCCATCACTGCGGGCAGGACGAATATCTGTCGATGATCGAAGGCTATGCCGCCTATCACAAGCTCAAGATCGCGCCGGAAGAGCTGCGCAGGCGCGCGCTGGCCTGGGCGATGGGACGCGGCGGCCGCTCGGGCCGCGTCGCCTGGCAGTTCATACAAGACCTGGCAGGCGAACTCGGCCAGAAACTGGACTAGTTGGAAGCCGAGGTCGTCGTCAGATACGAGCGCGGATTGACCGGCGTTGTGTTCGAGCGGATTTCGAAATGCAACTGCGGGCTGGTCACATCGCCGGTCTGACCCGAATAGCCGATGACCTGTCCGCGCGCGACAAAGTCGTTCTTCGACACGACCAGCCGTTCGGCATGGGCATAGGCGGTGGTGTAGCCGCCGCTGTGCTTGATCAGAACCAGGTTGCCATAGCCTTTCAGTTCGTCACCGGCATAGGTCACGGTGCCCGAAGCGCTGGCATGGATCGGCGCGCCCATGGCCGTGGCGATATTGATGCCGTCATTCTTGCCGCCGCTTGCGGTGGTGCCGAAATCGGAAACCACGCGGCCGCTGACCGGCCAGGCGAAGGTCGGCGCTCCGCCGACCGGCGCAAGCGGCTTGGCGGTGACGGGCGTATAGGGCGTCACATTCTTGGTGACATAATTGGGCGCGGGCCGCGGCGTCGGCTTGGCGGACGCATACTTGTCTTCATAGACATAGGTCTTGGCCGATTTCGGCTTGGGCTTGGCAACCGCAGTGGTGCGCGTCTTGCCGACACGGGTATTGGCATCCCAGCTCAATTGGGTTTCGGGCGTTGTGGCGCAGCCTGCCATCAACGGCGCGGCCAGCGCGGCGAACACGACCAGAGCAATCTTGCGAATATGAACCATCGGATGTGCCTTCTGCACTGTCTCGAAACGGATCATGCGTGCGAAAAGTTGAGAAGGGTTTAACCGTGTAGCGGCGCATTTCTAGACGCGCAAAGCCCCGCCGGCACAGGGGCTGGTAGGCAATCGGCGAAAGTTAATGCTTCCCTACTGCGCCAGCCGCTGGCGCAGCGCGTCCAGCACCGAAAGTTCCGTCAGGTTCATGTGCAGCGGCGTGACCGCGATCTTGCCGGCATAGACCGCGCCCAGATCGGTATTTTCCGGCGGCGTGGCGCGGCGGCGGCGCAGGCCGATCCAATAGTAAGCGCGCTGACGCGCGTCGTGCCGTTCCTCGATTTCGGTGGATTGCAGATCGTATTTGCCCTGCGGCACCACCACAGTGCCCTTGACCGCGGCGGCCGGACAGGCCGGGAAGTTCACATTCATCAGCGTGCCCGCCGGCCAGCCCGCCGCGACCAGCTTCTTCACCACCTCGGCGCCATGCGCCTCGCCCGCTGACCAGTCGATCTCCAGCCGCGAGGATTCGTCATAGGCCTGCGACAGCGCGATGGACGCAATGCCCAGCGCGCAGCCTTCCATCGCGCCCGCGATGGTGCCCGAATAGGTGACGTCGTCTGCCAGGTTGGAGCCCCAGTTGACGCCGGAAATGATCAGATCCGGCATCTGGTCTTTCAAAAGATGAAGGCAGCCCATCATCACGCAATCGGTGGGCGTGCCGCTGACGGCGTAATGGCGCTCGTCCATCCGGCGCATGCGCAAGGGCGCGCTGAGGGTGAGGGAATGCGAAGCGCCCGACTGTTCGTTCTCGGGCGCCACCACCCAGACATCGTCGCAGATGGCGCGGGCGATATTTTCGGCAACGGTCAGACCCGGCGAATGGATACCGTCGTCATTGGTGACAAGAATGCGCATCAGAGCTTCTCAATAACTTTCTTGCCACCCATGTAAGGCTGCAACGCGGCGGGAATGGCGACGCTGCCCTCCGGCTGCTGATAATTTTCCAGGATCGCGACCATGGTGCGACCCACCGCCAGGCCGGAACCGTTCAGCGTATGCACCGGGCCCTTCACCTTGCCCTCGGTATTGCGGAACCGCGTGTTCATACGCCGCGCCTGGAAATCGCCGCAGTTGGAGCAGGAGGAAATCTCGCGATAGGCATTCTGGCCCGGCAGCCAGACTTCGATGTCATAGGTCTTTTTCGCGCCGAACCCCATGTCGCCAGTGCACAGCGTCACCACGCGGTGGGCCAGATCGAGGGCTTTCAGGATTTCCTGCGCCGCATCGGTCATGCGCTCATGTTCGGCATTCGATTGGTCCGGCGTGGTGATCGACACCAGCTCGACCTTGGAAAACTGGTGCTGGCGGATCATACCGCGGGTATCGCGGCCCGCTGCGCCGGCTTCAGCACGGAAGCAGGGCGTGAAGGCGGTGAAGCGCAGCGGCAGTTCGGCCTCGTTCAGGATCTCGTCACTGACGTAATTGGTCAGCGACACTTCCGCCGTGGGGATCAGCCAGAACGGGTCTTCATTCGTGGTGCGGAAAAGATCTTCTTCAAATTTCGGCAACTGGTTGGTGCCGAACAAGGCCGGGCTTTTCACCAGAACCGGCGGCGCCATTTCGGTATAGCCGAATTTCTGGGTGTGGGTGTCGAGCATGAACGCGCCAAGCGCGCGCTCCAGCCGCGCCAGGTCGCCTTTCAGATACACGAACCGCGCGCCGGAAACCTTGGCGGCGCGTTCGAAATCCATCAGGCCCAGGGCTTCGCCGATTTCAAAATGCTGCTTGGGCGCATTAATGCCAGGAGCCTTGCCGAAGGCGCGCGCCGCGACCGGCACGTTGGCGGCTTCATCGGCGCCATCGGGCACATCGTCGGCGGGAATGTTGGGGATCACGGCCAGCGCCTGCTTCAGCGCGTCTTCCAGTTCGCGCTGGCTGGCCTCGCCCTGCTGGATGGATTCTTTCAGCCCGGCCACTTCGGCCATCAGGCTGGCGGCCAGGGCTTCATCTTTCTTGGCCTTGGCCTGACCGATCAGCTTGGAGGCGTCGTTGCGCCGGGCCTGGTCGGTCTGCAGCCGGACCAGCAGGTCGCGCAGCGCCTTGTCCTGCACCAGCAGGCCATCGGCGAGCGCCTGCGCGTCGCCCAAACCCCGGCGCGTCAAACCCCGCACAAAGGCGCTGGAATCGTCGCGGATAGCCTTGATGTCGTGCATGGGAATCCTTTCCGGAAACAGGCTCATGCCATGGCCTCCCCCACCCGTCAAAGGCGGCCAAAGGGGCGGCTTTCCCTGCCCCAATTCCCTAACGAAATCCTAAGCCGTTCGGAACAATTGCGCCCGCCCCCGCAACCACGCTGCAACCGGAGCAGGCGTAACATTTCGACATGACTGGGGGGTACCGGTTGGGCCGGAAATCGCGAAACCATATTCCCGCGCGGCTGCGTGCGGCACTCGACGCGCTGGATGCGCGGCTGTCGCCGCTGGGCCGTTACGGCGCCACCGCCGCGCTAACGGCGATGGCAGTGGGCGCGGCGGTGCCGCTGCATATGCTGATGCGCGCGATGGAAGGGCTGCCGGTCCAGTCCATCAACCTGCTGAACCAGTCCGTGGTCATCGCCGTGATCGCCGCGCCGATCATTTTCTATGCCCGCGACGTGATCACCCAATTGCAGAAAAGCCGGTCCCGGCTGGATGAAATGTCCCGCCACCTGGCGATCACCGCCGAACAGGCGAAGGAAGCGAACCGTGCCAAGTCGGCCTTCCTGGCGAATATGAGCCACGAACTGCGCACGCCACTGAACGCCATCATGGGCTTTTCCGAGGTGATGAAGGAACAGCATCTGGGGCCAGTGAACAATCCGCGTTACCTGGGCTATGCGGGCGACATCCACAGCAGCGGCCGCTACCTGCTGGGCATCATCAACGACATCCTGGACCTGTCGAAGATCGAGGCCGGCAAGATGTCGCTGGAAAGCGCCGAGGAATTCCCGCTGCGCCTGTCGCTGGAAGGCTCGCTCGCCATGGTGGCGGACCTGGGCAAGAAGTATGGCGTGCAGGTGATCGGGGAACTGCCGCCGCAAAGCGTGCGGCTGCTGGCGGTGGACCGCATGATCCGCCAGATCATGATCAACCTGGTGGGCAACGCCATCAAGTTCACGCCGCAAGGCGGACATGTGCGGGTCTGCGGCGAAGCGCTGCCGGACGGCGGCTATGCCGTGGCCGTTGAGGATTCCGGCATCGGCATGACGGATGCGGAAATCCAGCAGGCACTGATGCCCTTCGGCCAGATCGAAAACAAGATGACCGCCAAGCACAACGGCACCGGGCTGGGGCTGCGGCTGGCCAAGGCGATGCTGGAATTGCATGACGGCACATTGGCCATTTCCAGCTTGCCGGGACGCGGCACGCGCATTGTTCTGAACTTCCCCGCCAGCCGAATCCGGATGGGACGCCGCGTGGCGGCGGCTTAGGCCGGCGTGAGGTCGCGGGCGGCGCGCTCGGCGTCTTCTTTCGCGCGGCCGTTTTCGATCATCTTCACGCAGAAGATCGAGATTTCGTAGAGGATCACCAGCGGCACGGCCAGCGCCAGCATGGAAATCGCGTCCGGCGGCGTGAACACCGCCGCCACCGCGAACAGGCCGACAATGGCGTAGCGGCGCATCTCGCGCAGGCCGTTGCTGCTGACGATCCCGACCTTGCCCAGCAGCGTCAGCAGCACCGGAAGCTGGAAAGTCAGCCCGAAGGCAAAGATCAGCGTCATCACGAAGCTCAGGTAATCACTCACCTTGGCCTGCAGCTCGATGCCGATGGCGCCGTCGGTGGTCGGCACCTGGTAGCCGGCGAAGAACTGGATCGAGAATGGCAGCATGATGAAATAGACGAAGCACCCGCCCAGCGCGAACATGAAGGGCACTGCCAGCAGGAAGGGCGCGAAGGCGTTCTTCTCGTGCTTGTAGAGGCCGGGCCCGATAAAGGCCCAGAGCTGCCAAGCAATGATGGGAAAGCCGAAACACAGGCCGCCGAACATGCCGATCTTCACCTTGGTGAAGAACACTTCGGTCAAGGCGGTATAGATCAGGTGATCGTTGGACCGGCCCCGCAGCGCTTCGTGCAGCGGGGCGGTCAGGATGTTGAACATCTGGGTCGAGAAGGCAAAGCTCACCGCAAAGCAGATGCCGAAGCCGATCACCGCATAGATCAGCCGCTTGCGCAGCTCCAGCAGGTGTTCCATCAGCGGCGCCTTGGTGGCGTCCAGCGCGGCTTCGTCTTCGGGGGTTGGCGTTACCACTTGCGTCAGGCCTGCGATGCGTTGCGGGCGGGCGCGGGTTCGGCCAGCGGTTCATGTTCGGGCACAGGCGCGGCATCCGTCACCTCGAATTCGCCGGCGCGCGGTTCGGGGCCGCCTTCCAGCGGCGCAGAGCTCTCGGGCGAAGATTGGCCGGCGCCGTCCATCGCCGCGGCCAGGGGATCGTTTATCTTGTTCTGCATGTCGGACATGGTGTTCTGGAATTCGGACACCGGGTTGTTCTTCTTCAGCGCCTCGATTTCCTTGCGCAGCTCGTCCAGCTCGGTCTGGCGCGCCATCTCGTCGAAGCTCTTGCGGAATTCGCCCGCCATGGCGCGCGCCTTCCCCGCCCACTTGCCCATCATGTGCAGCAGCTTGGGAAGGTCCTTGGGACCCACCACCACCAGCGCGACGATGAGCAGGATGAGAAGATGGCTCGAACTGAACAGATCGAACATGAAAAACGCCCCCGCGTGATCCGGAAAAACGCGAGCCTAGAAAGCGCGAAGATGAACCGGATCGCGCAATGATGACGGCGATTTAGACCGCCGTCTTGTCCTTTTCATTGGCCTCGGCGTTGATGACCTTGGGATCGTCCTTCTCGGTCAGGCCCTTCTTGAACGAATTGATGCCCTTGCCGAAATCGCCCATCAGGTCGGAGACCTTGCCGCGGCCACCGAACAGCACCAGCGCGACGGCGGCCAGAATGGCAATGTGAACCCAGCTGAACGCACCCATGACGTTACTCCTTAAGTCTTTGAAAGACTGAACTATTGGCTGCGCTTCCCGCCCCGACACGCAGCTCTTCCCCCTTTAAAGCCTTACGCGGGCCGGGGCGCAAGGGCGGGTTCCCAAAGCAGTTATTTTTCGCAGGCGCAGCAAGTGGTTAGTCCGGCCTCGCGCCGCGAAAATAAACGCGGCGCTGCGGCGTTCGGCGGGCGAAAGGTCCACCGGACCTTTCGCGGATCCGCCTCACCCAACGAGTATTTCACCCTTGCGGCCCAGGGCATCGGCCAAAGCCCCCAGCCGTTTCTGCACCGGCTCGCCCGCAATGGCGGCGCGGCGGGGCGGCACCTCCAGGATGATCTTGGAGGGCGTCAGGCGCAGCCGGTATTGCGCCAGCTCGCCCGCCGCGCTGGCCGATAGCGAAAAGGCGAAGCGCCAGGCAAGGCCCAGCAGCAGCGCCCGTTTCTCGTCTTCCTTGTCGAGCAATCCGGCCTGCGCCAGTCCCTGCGGAAAATCCTGGTCGCCGGAATAGCGGTGGAACACCGATGTCGCAATCAGCGAGCGGGCCCGGTGACTGGCCCCGGCAAAGGGGGCGGTCTGCACCTGGCTGAAGGCGCCCAGCGACCGGTCGTCGGGATGACGCCGCCATCCCACATCCGAAAAATAGGCGCTCGCCTCGCGGATGCGCGCCAGTTCCCCGCCCTCCCCTTCAAACAGCGGCGCCGTCCAGCGGATCATTTCATCGGCATGGGCCGGCACGCGCGCGGTGCGGATGTTGGTGGCGCGGGCAAATTCCACCAGCGGATCCTTGAGGCGTTCGTCCGGGGGCAGGCCACGAAACAGCAGGCCTTCGCGCAATCCGTAAGCGGAGATCACGACATCCTTGATGTCGCCTGCCTCCAGCAGCCGTTCCAGCACCACCGCGCCATAGGGAAGGCTTTCGGCGCGGCGCTTGGACACGACCTTGATCTTGCGCACGCTGTCCTTGGACAGGCCCGCCAGCAGGCGGCACAGCCGCAGCGCCCGCCCACGCGGAATGGTATAATGCTGCAGCACATGGAGCGGGTAATTCTGCTCTTCCATGTCGACGCGCGCGAAGCTGCGCCAGATGCCGCCCACCGCATACAGCGCCGGGGCCGACAGGCCCGGCACATGCTTGAGCCCCTTGTCGACAATGTCGCGCGCCTTGTCGGGATCGCCCTTGGACTGGTCCATCAGCCGCAAGGGCCCGAACGGCAGCGTGACGGCCGCGCCCGTCGCGCCGCCCCGGACCGTGACCATGTCGAGGCTGCCGCCCCCCAGATCCGCCGCCAGCCCGTCCGCGTCGGGAATGCCCGCCAGCACACCTTCGGCGGCGATATGCGCTTCGTCTTCGCCGGTGAGAATGCGGATCGGCCCGCCCCAGGCCTTTTCGGCGCGGGCGATGAATTCGGCGCCATTGACGGCATCGCGGGCCGCCGCCGTCGCCACCGCTTCGCGCAACTCCACCTTCATGCCGTCCGCCATGACGCGGAACCGCGCCAAGGCTTCCAGCGCCGCGGCGCAGCCCTCGGCATGCAGGCGCCCGCTTGTGACCATGTCACGCCCGATGGCGCAGATGGATTTTTCGTTCTGGAGCGTGGCAGCGATGCGGCTGGCGGATTCGTAGATCACCAGACGCACGGAATTGGAGCCGATATCGACAATGGCGACAGGCCCGCGCGCCTTGGCGCTGCGGGGAGACGCGCTCCGCAGATCAGGGGAACCCGACACCGGTCTTCAATCCCGGCGCTTGCGGGTGTCCGAAGTCTGCATCTTGAGCGCGCGGCCGCGCCCGGAAAGCGACGGGTTGGTCATGAAATAGGTGTGCGCGGAGAAAGCATCAGCGTCCTCGGAGTGAGAATCACGGACATATTGCCCGTCCGGCTCCATATACCAGCTTTGCGCCTGGTCTTTCAGCTGCGCGACCATGATCTGGTCAAGGACTTGTTGATGGACTGTGGGGTTTTCGATGGGCACCAGGGTTTCCACCCGGCGGTCGAGATTGCGCGGCATCCAGTCGGCGGACGACACGAACACTTTCGCGTCCTTGTGCGGCAGTCCGTGGCCGTTGCCGAAACAGATGATGCGGCCATGCTCCAGGAAGCGCCCAACGATCGATTTCACATGGATGTTTTCCGACAGGCCCGGTACGCCCGGGCGCAGGCAACAGATGCCGCGCACGATCAGCTCGATCTTCACCCCGGCCTGGCTGGCGCGGTAGAGGCCGTCGATCATCGCCGGATCGACCAGGCTGTTCAGCTTGACCCAGATCGCGGCAGGCCTGCCGGCGCGGGCATGCATGATTTCCTGCTGGATCGCTTCCACCAGCCGCCCACGCAGCGAGAAAGGCGACATGGACAGCTTTTCCAGCCCCGTCGGCTCGGCATAGCCAGTAATGAAATTGAAAAGCTGCGCCGCGTCGCGCCCCAGCGCCGGATCGGCGCTGAACAGCGACAGGTCGGTATAAATGCGCGCGGTATTGGGGTGATAGTTGCCGGTGCCGAAATGGCAGTAGGTGCGAAGCTGGCCGCTTTCACGGCGCACCACCAGGCTGATCTTGGCGTGGGTCTTCAGCGCGATGAAGCCATAGACCACCTGCACGCCGGCGCGTTCCAGGTCGCGTGCCCATTTGATGTTGGCGGCTTCGTCGAAACGGGCTTTCAGTTCCACCAGCGCGGTGACCGATTTGCCCGCTTCGGCGGCTTCGATCAGGGCCGAAACGATGGGGCTGTCATGGCTGGTGCGGTACAGCGTCTGCTTGATCGCCACCACATCGGGATCGGCGGCGGCCTGGCGCAGGAACTGCACCACCGAGTCGAAGCTTTCGAACGGATGATGGACGATAAGGTCTTTTTCGCGGATGGCGGCGAAACAGTCGCCATTGTGATCGCGAATGCGCTCGGGAAAGCGCGCGATGTAAGGCTTGAACTGAAGGTCCGGGCGCTCGGGCAGGATCAGCTTGGCCAGGTCCGACAGGCCCATCAGGTTGCTGACGATGACGATTTCGGAATCGTCCAGGTCCAGATGCTCGGCGATGAAATGGCGCAAGGCGCCCGGCATCGAAGCGCTGCATTTCATGTGGATCACGCTGCCGCGGCGGCGGCGCTTGAGCAGCGATTCAAACAGCAGCACCAGGTCTTCGGCTTCTTCCTCCACTTCCACGTCGCTGTCGCGCAGCAGACGGAACATGCCCCAGGCGGAAACCGCATGGCCGGGGAACAGCCGGTCGAAAAACAGCGCGATGACATGCTCCAGCGGAATGAAGCGCACGTCGCGCGGCGAGGACGGGTTCTCGCTGTCCGGAAGGCGGATAAAGCGCTTGAGCTGGGAGGGCACCGGGATCAGCGCCGAAAACTCCTTGCCGTCGCGCTTGTTGGACAGTTGCACGGCGATGGTGAAACCCAGATTGGGAATGAACGGAAAAGGGTGCGCCGGATCGATCGCCAGCGGCGTCAGAACTGGAAAAATCTGTTCGGCGAACTGGGCGGCGAGATAGTCGCGGTCACGCGGCGCAATCTCCTCGCCCGTCACCACTGCGATGCCTTCGCGGCGCAGCTCGGCGTGCAGCTCGGCCCAGATGCGCTGCTGGTCGGCAATCAGCCCGCGCGCGGTTTCATCGACCTTGGCAAGCTGCTGGGCGGGCGTCATGCCGTCGGCACTGGCGGTGGTGACACCGGCGCGCACCATGCCCATCAGGCCGGCGACGCGCACCATGTAGAACTCGTCGAGATTGGACGCGGAGATGGACAGAAAGCGCAGCCGCTCGAACAGGGGATGGCGGCGGTTCAGCGACTCTTCAATGACGCGGCGGTTGAAGGCCAGCCAGGACAGTTCGCGGTTGATGAACCGCTCCGGCGAGGCCGGATCGAAAGAGAGCGTCTCGTGATGCTTGAGCGCCACCACATCCTCGGTCGAAACCTCGGGCGAGCTGGGGGCATCCTCATTGGCGACGGCGAGGCCGGGGGTGGGGCTGGCGGACATGGCCCAAACCTAAGCCGCAATCCGTGAACATGTCATGACAAAAGGGGTTAACGCGGCGGCGCCTCGGCCAGCAAGCCCTTGATAAGCCCCAGATTGACCGGCTTTTTGGCGGCAAGCGCGGCGGCGTCGGCGCGGGCGACAAAGTCGCGGATGGCGCCCGGCGAACGCTCCAATGTGGCGATCATGTGGCTGATCACGCTTTCGGGCACCTGCAACTGCCGGTCGGCGAACAGCTTGACCGCCAGCCCCATCAAAAGCGCGTCGTCCGGCGCCCAAAGATCGAAGGCCAGAAGCGCGCGGCTGCGCGATACTAGGTCCGGCAAGGCGAACCGGAATTTCGTTGGCCAGTCCGCCGGCCCCACCTGCGAGGTCAGCAGCAGCGGCGCGGCGCGTTCCAGCAGCGCGAACAGCGGCGCTTCCGCCACGCCCTGCGCAACATCCTCCACCACCAGCGGGCCTTGCGGCACATCGGCGTTCAGCGCCATGGCCTGAACAACCCCTGCCCCCACGCGCTGCGCCCACACAGCGGCCAAATGCGATTTGCCGCTGGCGGGCGGGCCGATCAGCGCGGCGGCAGGCGCGGGCCATTCCCGGAACGAGTCGATAAAGGCGACGGCACGCTCGTTGCCGGGGGCCACGATGAAATCGGATCGGCCCTGGGCGCTGCGCGTCTCCAGCGGCAGGACAAGCTGCGTCACGGAGATTTCTTCTCAGCGACGACGCCGCGCAGGAACGTGCCGGCATAGGCGGCGGCCGAACTGATGGTGACAAGGCCGGTGATCCAGGCGGCGATACTGGAAATGCCCGGCGCTTCGACATCGAGCGCCAGCAGCAGGATGGTGATCAGGATGTATAGAACCTGCACCACGGTGGAAATCTTGCCGATCAGCAACGGTTCGCTCCGCTGCGGCAGGCCCAGCTGGTTTATCAGCAGCCAGCCCGCGGCGATCGCGGCGTCGCGCGCCACCACCAGCGCCAGCAGCCAGACCGGCGTGGCGCCCACCATGTAAAGCGCGGTAAGCGAGAACAGCATCAGCAGTTTGTCGGCCACCGGGTCCAGCCAGGCGCCGAAACGCGACATGAAGCCCCAGCGCCGCGCGACATAGCCATCCAGGCCGTCGCTCGCGCCCGCCAGCGCGAAGACGATCAGCGCGGCGGTATCGCGCTCGTTCAGGATCAGCCACGCCGCCAACGGCGCGGCCAGGAGCCGAAGCCCCGAAAGCATGTTGGGGATGTGCCGGATCACCCCGGCCCCTACTGGCCGGCGCGGGCCAGAGTCCACTGCCCGCCGCGGTTGATGAGGGAAAGACCTGCGTTGGCGAATGCCTCACGCAGTTGCTCGGCGCCGCCCACAGAGGAGAGGCTGATCCGCGCGTAACCGACCGTCATCGCCGTCACGGTCGTGCCGGTCACGGTGCTGATCGCGGCGATCTGGTTCTGAAGTTCGCCCCACTGCGCCAGCGAGGCGATGCGCACATCCACCGTCAAGCGTCCGCGCTGGCTGAAATCCACCGCGCTGCGCGACTTCCACATGTCTTCGATGGTGCGCACTGCGGCTTGGGCGGCAGACGGGTATGTGGTGCTGACAGTCTGCACCATCGGCACATCGACGCTGACGCGGGCGGGCGTCTCGCCCAAGCCCAGGCGGCGGATGTTCACCGCCATCTTGCCGTTGGCGTAAACGGCCTGGACCAGCGCCACTTCGGTGACTTTGTAGCGCGCCGCCACGGCGGCGACATCATTGTAGGTCGCGGTTTCAAAGTTCAGGCCTGACAGTTCGGCATCACTGTCCGCGCCCGACACGGTGAAGGGCACGGTGGTGCCCTGCACGCCCGGCGCGGTCAGCGCGCTGGCCCAGGGACCGCGCCCCACGCCCGGCGACATGGGGATCACCAGAATGGGCCGCGCGGCGGTGCGGGCGAAGGCGATGTTGGCGGCGCGCAGCGCCTGCCCCACCGCATTGGGATTGAACATATAAGTGACGTCCGCGACGTAGCGGGTGGTCGAGCGGCGTTCGTTGGCGATGGTATAGCCCCGGCTCAGCCGCAAAAGCGCGGCAGAGTCCAGCGGCGGCTGGCGAGCCCAGTCGGCCTGGCGGGTCAGGCGGCGGAACAGAATCTGGAAAGCGCGCGCCCGGCCCTGGTTGAGGGCGGCGTTCAGCGCCTCGGTCGAGGACGCCCCGCCCGCATCCACCGGGACATTCTGCACCGTATAGAGCGCATCCTGCGCCGCCGCTGGAACAGCCCAGAACGCCATGGCCAACAGGGCGGCAGAAAAGAGAGTGCGAAAATGCGGATGCATGGGACGCCTGCGATATGCGGCGGGACTATACTGGCCTACCTGCGCGGGCGAAAGGCATCTAACTCCGTGCCAAAGCAGGCAAAATTAGGACCGCATCCGCCCCTGTGTGCAAGGATGCCGCGCCGCCTTGCGAGTCACTGCTGGGGTCAGTAAACCCAAGGCCATGTCGGACAAAAACCAGTCAGGCCTGACTTATAAAGACGCGGGCGTGGATATCGACGCCGGCGAAGCGCTGGTCACACGCATCGGCCCGGCCGCCAAGGCGACCCGGCGGCGCGGCGCGGATGCCGATCTGGGCGGGTTCGGCGGCTTGTTCGACCTGAAGGCCGCCGGGTTCAAGGACCCGATTCTGGTCTCCGGCACCGACGGCGTCGGCACCAAGCTGAAGCTGGCCATCGACACCAAACGCTATGACGGCATCGGCCAGGATCTGGTCGCCATGTGCGTCAACGACATCGTGGTGCAGGGGGCCGAGCCGCTGTTCTTTCTCGACTATTACGCCACCGGCAAGCTGGACGTGGAATCCGCAGCCACCGTGGTGGAAGGCATCGCGCGGGCCTGCAAGGAATCCGGCTGCGCCCTGATCGGCGGCGAGACCGCCGAGATGCCGGGCCTGTATGCCAAGGGTGATTTCGACCTGGCGGGTTTCACGGTCGGCGCGGTGGAACGCGATGCCATCCTGCCCAAGCTGTCGGCCATGAAGCCCGGCGACGTGCTGATCGGCGTGCCGTCCAGCGGCGTGCATTCCAACGGCTATTCGCTGGTGCGCAAGGTGGTGGAAAAGTCCGGCCTCACACTGGAATCCGATGCCCCCTTCGCGCCGGGCAAGACGCTCGGCGAAGCCCTGCTCACCCCGACGCGGCTTTACGTGAAGGACGCGCTGGCCGCGATGCAGAGCGGCGGCGTCAAGGGCCTGGCCCATATCACCGGCGGCGGCATCACCGACAATCTGCCCCGATGCCTGCCCGAAGGGCTGGATGGCGAAGTTGATCTGTCCGCCATCACGGTTCTGCCGGTGTTCCAGTGGCTGGCCCGGGAAGCAGGCATCGCGGAAAGCGAAATGCTGCGCACGTTCAATTGCGGCATCGGCATGGTGGCGGTGGCCGACGAAGCCCATGCTGATGCGGTGATCGCCGCCTTTGGTGGCGGCGTGCGGATCGGCAAACTGATCAAGGGTGATGGCGAAGCCAAGACCGTCTATCGCGGGGCCTTGAAGCTTTGAGGGGGAAGCTTTGAAGCGCGTCGCCGTTCTGATTTCCGGCCGCGGCAGCAATCTGGGCTCGCTGATCGATGCAGCGGACAGCAGTTACAAAATCATCCTGGTGATTTCCAATATCGACGGCGCGGCGGGTCTCGAACGCGCGCGCGCCGCCGGCATCCCCACCACCGTCGTTCCCCATGCCGGAAAAACCCGCGAGGTGTTCGATGCCGAAGTGGACCAGGTGCTGCGCGCCGCCGATGCCGAGCTGGTAGTGCTGGCGGGCTTCATGCGCATCCTGTCCGATGGCTTCGTGCGCGGCTGGGAAGGCAGGCTGATCAACATCCACCCGTCCCTGCTGCCCGCCTACAAGGGCATCAAGGTGCATGAGCGGGTCATCGAAGCCAAAGAGAGCAAGTCCGGCGCATCGGTGCATTTCGTGGTGCCGGAACTGGATGCCGGACCGGTGATCGCCCAAGCCAGCGTGCCGGTGCATCCGTCCGACACGCCGCAGATGCTGGCCGACCGTGTGCTGGCGGTGGAGCACAATCTCTATCCCGAAGCCCTCAAGCTGCTGGCCAGCGGCAAGGTCAAATTGCAAAGCGGCCTGGCGGTTTTCGCCTAACGGCTTACGACGCGATTTTCTCGGACGCTTCCCAAAGTTTGAGCGCATCGCTATCGCGCAAGGCTTCCTTGCTCGGGATCGCAATGGCGCACTCATAGAAATATTCGCGCGTGACGCCAGCGACAGAGGGCGAGCCCGCCAGATAGACGATGGTGCGGGCACCCTCTTCCGGTGAGATCGCGCCAATCGGTTTGATCGCCCGGAACACGCCGCCCAGCATCCCGCCACTGTTGTTGCCAAAGCGCGTGGCGACAAAGCCGGGATGCAGCGCGTTGCAAGTGACGCCGAAAGGGGCGCGCCGCGCCAATTCGCGGTTGAACAGGATGTTGGCCAGCTTGGATTTGCAGTAGACCGGAAAACCGGAATAGCCATTGCGCGATTGCAGATCGCCGAAGTCCAGCCTGGCGCCGCGATGGGCGTTGGACGCCACCGTCACGATCCGCGCGCCCTCCTTCAGTCGGGGCAGCAGGCGGTTGGTGATGATGAAATAGGCCATGTGATTGAGGGCGAAGGTCATTTCAAGCCCATCGCCGGTCTCATGCCGCTTGCCGAACATCGCCCCGGCATTGTTGATCAGCACATCGATCTGCGGCAGGCGCGCCAGTTCGGTCCCCACCCGCTTCATCTCGGCCAGCGACGACAGCTCGGCCATGCAGGGCGTGTGATCGGCGTTCGGATTGGCAGCCCGCAGCTTGGCCAGCGTGTCATCGGCGCGAATCTTGTCGCGGGCGGTAAAGACAATCCGCGCGCCGCGCTGGGCCAGGCGAATGGCAGCGACTTCACCGATGCCCGAGGTCGCGCCCGTGATGACGACGGTTTTGCCTTCCATGCTCATACGAAAAAGGCTCCCGCGATGCGGGAGCCTTTTATCACGTTACCGGTCGAAACTCGACTTAGCCGACGATATCCAGGTCGCGGAAGAAGAACTTGATTTCGTTGGCGGCGGTTTCCGGAGCGTCCGAACCGTGCACCGAATTGGCTTCGATGCTTTCGGCGAATTCCTTGCGGATCGTGCCGGGGGCGGCATTGGCCGGGTTGGTCGCGCCCATCACGTCGCGGTTCTTCTGGATGGCGCCTTCGCCTTCCAAAACCTGCACCACGACCGGGCCCGAGATCATGAAGCTGACCAGGTCCTTGAAGAAGGGGCGTTCCTTGTGAACGCCGTAAAACGCTTCGGCGTCGGCCTGCGACAGCTTCAGGCGGCGCGAGGCCACGACCTTGAGGCCCGCTTCCTCGAACTTGGCAATGATCTTGCCGGTCAGGTTCCGGCGCGTGGCGTCCGGCTTGATGATCGAAAGGGTGCGCTCGACAGCCATGGAAACTCCAAAAAAGTTAAAGCGGCGGGGTTATGCATTGTGATTGCGCCTAGGGCAAGCATCGTTATAAGGCCCCACAAATGCTGGCGATTGATAACATTGTGGTGCGTATCGCCGGGCGGGAAATCCTGTCCGGCGCAACCGCCAACCTGCCCGCGGGCCGCCGCATCGGCCTGGTGGGCCGCAACGGGGCGGGCAAATCCACCCTGTTCAATGTCATTCTGGGGCGGCTGCAGCCCGACGATGGCGAGGTAAGCTGGCCCAACGCCTGGCGCGTCGGCGCGGTGGCGCAGGAAGCGCCGGGCACCGATACCAGCCTGATCGACACCGTGCTGGAAGCCGATCCCGAACGGCTGGAGCTACTGGCGCAGGCCGAGCACGAAACCGACGGCCACAAGCTGGGTGACATCTATCATCGCCTCGAAGCGATCGACGCCTATACCGCGCCGGCGCGCGCCGCAGAAATTCTGGCCGGTCTGGGTTTTTCCGCCGAGGACCAGCTTCGCCCCTGCAAGGAGTTTTCTGGCGGCTGGCGCATGCGCGTGGCGCTGGCCGTGATCCTGTTTTCGGCGCCCGATCTTCTGCTGCTGGACGAACCGACCAACTATCTCGATCTGGAAGGCGTGCTGTGGCTGGAGAACTTCATCCAGAAATATCGCGGCACCATCCTGATCGTCAGCCATGACCGCGACCTGCTGAACACGGGCTGCGAATTCATCCTGCATCTGGAGCGCGGCAAGCTGAAGCTCTACACCGGCGGCTACGACACCTTCATGGCCACCCGCGCCGCGGCCCGCGCCAACGACCTGGCCTTCGCGAAAAAGCAGGAAGCGGCCCGCGTCCACATGCAGAAGTTCGTGGACCGCTTCAAGGCGTCCGCCGCCAAGGCGGCGCAGGCGCAAAGCCGCATGAAGGCGCTGGCCAAGATGGCGATAACGGACGTGCCGCCCGACGAGCATGTCGCGCCGATCCGCATCCCAGAGGCCACGCCGGCTTCGCCGCCGCTGATCACCATGGACCGCGCCAGCGTCGGCTATGAAGCCGGCAAGCCGATCCTGACCAACATGTCCTTCCGCTTTGATCCGGCAGACCGCGTCGCGCTGTTGGGCAAGAACGGCAACGGCAAATCCACCATGGCCAAGCTGCTGGCGGGCAAGCTGCAGGCGATGGGCGGCGAATTCACGCCCGCGCGCAAGCTGGTCGTCGGCTATTTCGCCCAGCATCAGGCCGAAGAACTCGACACCAGCGTCACGCCGATCGTCACGCTGCAGCGCATGCGCCCCAAGCTGACGCTGGAACAGGTGCGCGGCCAGCTTGGCGGCTTCGGCTTTGCCCAGGACAAGCAGAACACCGCCGTCGGCAAGCTGTCGGGCGGCGAACGCGCGCGGCTGATGCTGGCGCTGGCCACGCTGGACAAACCCAACCTTCTCATTCTCGACGAGCCCACCAACCATCTGGACATCGACGCGCGCAACGAATTGCTGACCGCGCTGAACGATTTCGACGGCGCGGTGATTTTGGTCAGCCATGATCGCCGTCTGGTGGAAGCTACCGCCGACCGGCTGCTGCTGGTGGCCGATGGCAAGGTGACGCCATTCGAAGGCGACCTGGACGATTACCGCAAATTCCTGCTGACGGGCACCAACGCGCCGACCCGGCGCGTCGAAGAACCCGCGCCCAAGGTCAACAAGGAAGAAGCCCGCCGCAGCAATGCCGAGAAGCGCATCCAGCTCAAGCCGCTGAAGGACAAGGTCACAGCCGCCGAATCCCAGATCGCCGCGCTGAATGACGAGATCGCCAAGCTGGACAAGAGCCTGTCCGACCCGCTGCTGTTCAGCAGAGACCCTGGCAAGGCGGCGTCGGTCTCCAAGAAGCGCGCCGATGCGGTGCGCAAGCTCGAAGCGGCCGAGAAGGCATGGCTGGCCGCCACCGAAGCCTACGAGGCCGAAAATATCTGACCGCGCCGCGCGCCGTTGTTGTTAGACTGACGCCGCCCATAACAAGAACAGGACGGTCGGCAATGGCCCAGGCGCAGCTTTCCAGCATCATACCCAAGCTGCATCGCAACCTGATGCCGACACTTCTGATGATGTACATGCTGGCATTTCTGGACCGGGCCAATGTGGGTTTCGCACGCGAGGGCCTGGAAACCGATGCCGGCATCGGCGCCGCGGCCTTCGCCTTTGGCGCGTCCGTATTTTTCATCGGTTATGCGGTGCTGGAAGTGCCGTCCAACCTGATCCTGCACCGCATCGGCGCGCGGGTCTGGCTGGCGCGCATCATGATTACCTGGGGCCTGATCTCGGCGGCGACTGCCTTCGTGCAGGGCCCCACATCTTATTATGTCATCCGCTTCCTGCTGGGCATGGCCGAGGCAGGTTTCTTTCCCGGCGTGATCTATTACCTCACCTATTGGTATCCGGCCTCGGCGCGGGCGCGGTCGGTCGGCATGTTCTTTTACGGCGCGCCACTGGCACTGACCTTTGGCGGTCCGATATCGGGACAGTTGGTGGCGCATGACGCGTTCGGCCTGCATGGCTGGCAGATCATGTTCATCGTCGAAGGCCTGGCCGCTTCGATCGGCGGCATTGCAGTGCTGTGGCTGCTGAAGGACGGCCCGCAAAAGGCGACATGGCTGAGCGACGATGAAAAAGCGGTGCTGCAGGCTGAACTGCAGAAAGACAATGAAAGCCGCGAACATGCCAGCGTTTGGAAGACGCTGCGCAATCCGCGCGTGCTGTTCCTGGCACTGGTCTATTTCCTGATTCAGGCCGGCTTTTACGGCCTGACCTTTTTCCTGCCCACACAGATCGGGCGCATCCTGGGCACGAGTGTCGGCCTGGAGGTCGGACTGGTCTCGGCTATCCCGTGGGCGGCAGCGCTGGTGGCGGTGACCATATTGCCGCGCTGGTGCGACGCGCGCGGCAATGCCCGCCCGGTTGGCGCCATGGCGTTGGCGCTGTCGGGTTGCGCGCTGGCGGTTTCGGCACTCACCAGTTCGCCCATTGTCGCGATGATCGCGCTGACCATCGCCGCCAGCGGCCTGATCGTGGCACCGGCGATGTTCTGGACCATGCCGACCGCAATCCTGAGCGGCGCGGCATTGGCGGGTGGCATCGGACTGATCAACGCCATCGGCAATCTGGGCGGCTTTGCCGCGCCCAACCTGCGCGCGGCGCTGGACGCCGCATTCGCCAACAACACGGCGGGCCTGCTGGGACTGTGCGCAATCTGCCTGATCGGCGCGTGCTGTTACGCCGTGGCGCCGCGCGGCAAACGGATTACTTGATGTGCGACTTCGCCAGCGCGACCCATTCGCGCTGGCGGCTGCGATAATAGGATGGCGCGCCTTCCACCGAGGCGAGGATTTCCGCGAACAAGGCCTGGGCGCGGCTCGCCTGCCCCATGCTTTCCAATAGAAGTCCAAAGCGCGCGCGGGCTTCCTCGCCCGGATAACGGCTCACCACTTTTTCATATTGCGCCACTGCTTCTTCATTCTTGCCCTGCAGCGCCAGGGCGCGGGCGTAATCCAGTTCGGCATCGGCATCGAAGGCGGCGGGATCGACTTCCTTCAGTTTCACGAAAGACGCTTCGGCGCCCGGCCCGTCACCAGACAGCATCCGCGCCCGGCCCAAACCCTTGAGCAGCGCCGGATCGGACGCGCCCAGCGGCCCCTCCATGGCGCTTTCATACAGTTCAATGGCGTCGCCGAAACGCCCGCCCCGAATGCACTCTTCCGCCAGCGCGCGCTTGGAATCCACCGATCCCACCAGATCGACATTGCGCTTGGCGACGCGATAGTCGCGGCCCGGATCAGTGACCTTGACCACGCCCGCCCTGAAGCGCCGTGCGGAGTCCGATTTGAGCAGGTCGGGGATAACGGCGACGAACAGATAGCCGATCCATATGCCGATGGTTGCGAGCCAGCTAATCAAGGCCATGCCCGCAAAGCTGAGCAGCGACGCCATCGCCAGGCTCATCAGCCACATGGGCGAACGGCCGGTGCGGATGATGTGCCAGGCCATCGCCAGGCTGATGAGGAAACTGCCGATCATCCACGGACTGAAATAACCCACGCTATCAACCCTGCTTTTCGAACTTTCCGTTCGGTTGTTCTTTCCAGTAGGTCACATCGTGACCACCGGCCTTGGCGTCTTTCCAGGCGGCGCGGGCGCGGGCCAGGGTGGCTTCGTCCCGCCCGTCGAACAGCAACACGACCCGTGCCAGATCGCCCAACGCCGTCCAGTCGGACGGCATGGCGCCGCCGACATAAAAAACAATCTGGGCCGAATTGGGATTGCCCTCTTCCACCGTGATCAGCACCGGCTGCTGGGCATCATCGCCGTCACCGACCTGCGCATGCGGCAGGAAGCTTTGGTCGTCATAGGTCCACAGCAGTGTGTCGAGCGCGTCAGACCACTCGCTGGAATCGGTGCGGATCGCCGCCCGCCAACCACGTTCCAGCGACTTGCCGACCAGACCGGGCAGCACGTCTTCGAGCGAACGGCGCTCCAGATGATAGAAAAGCGTTTCAGTCATTCATCAACTCACCATGGCCGGACTTGATCCGTCCATCCAACTTTCTTTCCGCATGGATGGCCGGATCAAGTCCGGCCATGGAGACTAGTTTTCATAGTGTTCCTTCACCATCCGGTTCAGCAACCTGACGCCCCAGCCGGTGCCCCAGCTTGGAATGGTCGGCTTCTGCTCGCCGTCCTGCCAGGCGACACCCGCAATATCCAGATGCGCCCAGGGCGTCTTCTCGATGAAGCGCAGCAGGAACTGGGCGGCGCTGATGGCGCCGGAATTGCCGCCGCCGATATTCTTCATGTCGGCGATCTTGGAGCGGATCATCTTGTCATAGAAGGGATCGAGCGGAAGCTGCCACACCCGCTCGCCGGTGTAGCGGCCCGCCGCCTGGATGCGCTGCACGAGCTGATCGTCATTGGAAAAGACGCCGGCATGTTCGAAGCCCAGCGTCTGCACGATGGCGCCGGTCAGCGTCGCCAGATCGATGACGAATTTCGGCTTGAAGCGGCGCTGCGTGTAGGTCAGCGCATCGGCCAGCACCAGGCGGCCTTCGGCATCGGTGTTCAGCACTTCGATGGTCTGGCCCGACAGTGACGTCAGCACGTCGTCAGGACGCGTGGCATCGCCGCTGGGCATGTTTTCCACCAGCCCGATCACGCCCACGACATTGACCTTCGCCTTGCGCGCCGCCAGCGCCAGCATGGTGCCGGTGACGCAGGCCGCGCCCGCCATGTCGCCCTTCATGCCCATCATGCCGCCGCCCGGCTTCAGCGACAGACCGCCGGAGTCGAAACACACGCCCTTGCCGACAAAGGCGATGGGCTGGGCCTTCTTCGTCTTGGGCGCGCCATGCCACTGCATCACCACTAACTGGCTTTCGCGCGCGCTGCCCTTGCCCACACCCAGAAGCGCGCCGAAGCCCTGCTTCTTCATCTCGGCTTCGCCGAGGATTTCGACCTTCACGCCCAGCTTGGTCAGTAGCGTTTTGGCGCGGCGGGCGAATTCCTCGGGATGCAGAATGTTCGGCGGCTCGTTCACCAGATCGCGGGCGAGAAAAATGCCGTCCGCCACCGCCGACAGGCCGGCAAAGGCCTTCTTCGCCGCTGTCGTGTCCGACGTAACGACGCGCAGCGTCGTCAGCTTCTTCACATACTCGTCCAGATTGCGGGTGCGATACTTGTCGAAGGCATAGCTGCGCAGCCGCGCGCCGAATACCAGATGCGCGGCGGCTTCCGGCTTCTTCACCTTCGAGCCTTTGGGCAGTTCGACTTCCAGGCTGGCCGCAGTTTCCCCGCCGGCATACAGCCGCGCCACGATCTGCGCGCCCAGCGTCTCCAGCCCCTTTTCGTCCACGCTTTCGGGCTTGCCCAACCCCACCAGCAGCAGCCGCGAAGCGGCCAGCCCGGCGGGCGCCAGCACTTCCAGCATCTGCCCGGCCTTGCCGGTGAAGCTGGAGGATTTCAGGGCGCGGGTCAGGGCCCCGCCGGATGCCTTGTCGGCGCGCACCGCCGCCGGCAGCAGGACGGACCCATCGGTCGCCCCCACCACCCAGGCACCTGCGGCGATATTCGAGGGCGCGACAAAGGAAATCTGCATGCTATATCTCCGAAACAGGCGGGGAATTGGCGAAAAGTTGAACTCTGGTGCTAGTTTAGGTCGAATCCACGCCGACCTCCAAGAAGGGGCCTAAGGCCATGGGAAGCGCGCGTCCCAAAGCGCCCGGAAGGCTGCCAGGCGCCCTGCGCCCACGGCGGCTATCCGTATACCTGCTGGGCCAGCTCATCGGGCCGGTAGCGATGCTGACCTTCCTGCTCACCAGCGTGGTGTGGCTGGTCAACATCCTGCCGCTGCTCAACCTGGTGATCAATCGCGGCCAGTCGGCCCCCACCTTCCTCTACCTGATCCTGCTGCTGCTGCCCACGCTGCTGATGATCATCATGCCCATCGCCTTTTTCTTCGCGGCGCTGTTCACCCTGCACCGCCTGTCGGGCGAGAGCGAGCTGGTGGCGATGGCGTCCGCCGGCTTTTCGCTGCGCCAGCTTGCCATGCCGGTGCTGGCGGCGGCGGGCATCGTGATGCTGCTAACCTACCTTTGCGCCCTGTGGCTGATGCCGGCGGGCCAGCGCGCCCTGCGCGACAAGGTGATGGACATTCGCGCCGACATGGCGGGCGCGCTGCTCAACGAAGGCGATTTCAACACGCCCACGCAAGGACTGACCGTCTTCATCCGCGCGCTGGGCAGCAATGGCGACATCAAGGGCATTCTGGTGCACGACAATCGCGACCGGAAGCGCCCCATCACCTACCTGGCCGAGAAAGGCATTCTCGCCCAGACACCCGTCGGCACGCGCCTGATCATGCTCGACGGCACTGTCGAGATGAGCGAACAGGGCGGCAAGCAGCTTTCGGTGCTCAACTACAAAAGCCACACCATCAACCTTGACCAGTTCGCCGGGCCCACGCGCAACACGCTGCGCAAGATGCCGGAACGGTATCTGAGCGAACTGTTCTGGCCCCCCGAGCCGGACGTGGACGAGCGCACCCGCAACCAGTTCTTCGCCGAAGGCCATAACCGCCTGTCGCAGCCACTCTATGCCATCGCCTTCGCCATGATCGCGCTGGCGGCAGTCATGCGCGGGCGGCGCCAGCGCGGCAGCATCGCGCTGCGCCTGACGATGGCGAGCCTGGCGGCGGCGGGCCTGCGCATCGCCGGTTACGGCATCATGGGACTGGCCCAGCGCCATCCCGCGCTGGTGTCGCTGTTCTATCTTTTGCCGCTTTTGGGCGCGGGCGCCGCGATCGCGGTGCTGGCGGGCTATAGTCCCACTTCCATCCTGGCGCGGCGCCAGTTACAGGCCCCGGCATGAGCTGGTCCTGGACGCTGTATCGTTATCTTGCCGTGCAATTCCTGATCGGGTTCGCGACGGTTTACGCCATCTTCCTGGTGCTGGCCCTGTCGATCGACATCGTCGATCTTCTGAACCGCACTGCCGGGCACAATGTCTCCACCTCGGTGGCGATCGGCATGGCGTTTCTGCAGCTTCCCAATCTGGGGCAGAAGATTCTGCCCTTCGCCATCCTGCTGGGCGGCGTTTTCACGTTCGTCCGGCTGGCGCGCAGCCGCGAGCTGGTGGCGACGCGCGCCGCCGGCGTCTCGGCCTGGGATTTCCTGATGCCGCCCTTGACGGTGGCGGTGCTGATCGGCGTGTTCGTGGTGACGATCTTCACGCCGATTTCCGCGCGAATGTTCTCGGAGTTCGCGGGCCTGGAAGCGCGCTACGTCAAGGGACTGGAATCCCAGCTTTCGGTGTCGATCAACGGGCTGTGGCTGCGCCAGGGCGACGAAACCCAGCAGTCGGTGATCCACGCCCTGCGCGTGGCGCGGCAGGGCGAGCATCTGCAGGACGTGGTGGTTTTCCTGTACGGCGCGGGCGACCGCTTCACCGGCCGCATCGACGCCAAATCTGCGCAGCTCCATGACGGCTACTGGACGATGAACGATGCCTGGGTTTCCGGGCCGCAGGGCTCGCCCAAGCATCATGCCAGCTATCGTCTCGACACCACGCTGACGCCGGAGCAGATCGTGGAAAGCTCGGCCTCGCCCGACACGCTGTCTTTCTGGGACCTGCCCGGCTATATCCGCGCCGCCCAGGCCGCAGGATTTTCCGCCACGCGTTACCAGCTTTATCTCTACAGCCTCTATGCCCTGCCCGCGCTGTTCGCAGCGATGGTGTTCATGGCGGCCAGCTTTTCGCTGCGCTTTGGACGCGACATCGGCCTGACCAAGGTCATCTTGATGAGCGCGGCGGCGGGCTTTGCCGTGTTCTTCTTCCAGGATCTCACCACCGTGCTGGGCCGTTCCGGCGCGGTGCCCATATTGCTGGCGGCAACAGCACCCGCGCTGGCATCCATTCTCATCGGCATGACTCTGGTATTCTCGCAGGAGGACGGCTAATGCCGCCCTCCTGCTTTTCTTTTTTGGCGCGTCTGCTGACGCATCCGCACGGGGAGGACGTCTGATGACATCCTTCCGGCTGGCGGCGCTGGGCGCCTGCGCCCTGCTGCCGCTGATCGCCCAGGCCGCGGCCCAGATCAATGCGCCCCCGTCGCGCACGGTCAAACCGGCGACCGAGCGCGAGCCGATCTATCTGCAGGCCGAGGAAGTCGTTTACGACGACGAACGCAAGATCGTCTCGGTGGTGGGCAATGTCGAAATTTCCGACCAGGGCCGGACGCTGATGGCCGACCGGGTCGAATATGACCAGACCACCGACACGATCACGGCGCGCGGCAAGGTCAGCCTGATGGATGCGCGCGGCAATGTCGCCTTCGCCGACGAAGTCGTGCTGACCGACCGCATGCGCGACGGCGCGCTGAAGGGCTTCGGCGCGCTGATCGGCAAGACCGGACGGCTGGCGGCCCGCAGCGCCGAACGCATCAACGACAATACCGTGATCGCCAATCGCGCCGTCTATTCGCCCTGCACCATCTGCCAGAAGACCGGCAGCCGCACGCCACTGTGGCAGGTCAGGGCCGAGCGCGTGGTCTATGACCAGGATGCGAAAAAGGTCAAATTCCGCAACGCGGTGATGGAAGTGGGTGGCGTTCCCGTCGCCTGGCTGCCGGTGATGTCGGTGCCCGATCCCACCGTGCGCTATGCCAGCGGCTTGCTGACGCCCGAAGCCGGCAACTCCACCAAGATCGGCTACTTCCTGCGCGCGCCGGTCTATATCGCGCTGAACCAGAGCCAGGACATGACGCTGTCACCCATGGCCTCGACCAATGGCGGCCAGCTTCTGGAAGCGGAATATCGCGTCCGCTGGAACCAGGGCGGCATGTGGCTGCAGGGCAGCGGCGCCTACAATCAGGAAGGCGGACTGTCGGGCACGGCGCGCAACCAGACCTATGGCCATCTGTTCGGCTCGGGGCGGCACAACTTCACGCAAGAGTGGCGCACCGGCTTTGACGTGCAGACCACGACCAACAATGCCTATATGCGGTTCTACGACATCTCGTTCCTGGACCGGCTGGTGAGCGACATTTTCGTGGAAGGCTCCCCGGGCCGCTCGCGCTTCGCGCTGACCAGCTATTACTTCCAGGGCCTGCGCTCCAGCGACATCCAGGCAGCCATTCCCTATGTGCTGCCGCGACTGGAAGCTTCATTCATTCCCACCCAGAAAGTGGCGGGCGGCGCGTTCCGCTTCGACCTTAACGGCGTCGCGCTGGGCCGGCGCACGGGCCGCAACAGCCACCGCCTGACCGGCGAGGCGGAGTGGAAAAAGCCCTTCGTGTTCGGCGACGGCCAGATCTGGACCTTTGTCCTGAATGCGCGCGGCGACGGCTATCACTTCGACGTGCCGGCGGCCGGCGCCACGCCCGCCAGCGACTACACCGTCAAACGCGGCACGGCCTTTGCGGCGCTGGACTGGCGCTGGCCGTTCGTGGCGCAGGGCGGCAGCGGCCGGTCCTACATCGTGCAGCCCATCGCGCAAGTGATCGCCCAGCCCTATGGCGGCAATCCGGCGAACCTGCGCATCGAAGACTCCAACAATTTCGAATTCGACGACAACAATGTCTTCAGCTTCAACCAGGTGCCCGGCTACGACCTGATCGAAACCGGGCCGCGCGCCAATGTCGGCATGATGGCCGAAGCGCTGTTCCGCGGCGGCAAGGTGCAGACGCAGTTCGGCCAGACCTATCGCCTGCGTCCGCCCGATCCGCTGTTCGCGCGGCTGTCGGGCAACAGCGGCACCAGCTCGGACCTGGTGGGCAGCTTTTCGGTCAAGCTCCCCAACCTCGACATCACCGACCGCATTTCGGTGGACCGGGGCAACGGCACTGTCCGGCGGCATGAAATTTACGTCACGGGGACACGCGGCCGCTCCTCGGTGCAGGTCAGCTATGTGCAGCTTCCGACCTCCGCCCTTACCCTGGGCCTGCCCAGCCGCCAGGAGATCAACGCCCAGCTCGACCTCAATGTCTGGCGCAACTGGCAGGTCTTTGTGGCGGGCCAGCGCGACCTGCAGTCGGAAAAGTTCCTCAATACCGAGTTTGGCCTGGGTTATGAGGACGAATGCCTGGCCATTTCCGTGGCCTACCGGCGTAAATTCACCCAGGACGTGATCCTGGGCGTGCCACCCTCCACCTCGGTGATTCTGCGGTTTAATCTCAAAACCGGCGACACCCCGATCCAGCCCTTCTCCCTGTTCCCACGGGACGTTTTCGCCCTGACCCACCCCTGATTTTGCTGGGGTTGCGAGGGGTTCGCGCCTTGATTGCAGCGCAAAATTCTTTATTTTGGCAGCGGGTTAGGGGCGAACGCCGATTTTGGCGAGGACGATCCCAGCTGTGCGGTCCACGAACAAACAGACGATGCGAATTACCAACAGACTCTTGCTGGGCGCTGCCGCGCTGATATGGGCGAGCGCGCCGGGTCTGGCGCAGGACAACCGTGCGCCTGCCGTTCCCGCCGTGCCGGGCCAACAGGCGCCGAATGCACCCGTTGCCGGGCCGGCACCCGCGCCCACACGCACCGCCCAGGCGGACATCGCGCCACCGACTACCGACGACGTGGCCGCGCCCACCGCCGATGCGGCCCCGACCACCGACGATATCGCCGCGCCGACGGCTGAACCTGCGCCCGTTGTGTCGGCGCCCGTGGCGCCCACACCGCGCGCGGCTGCCCCCTTCACGCCTGCGCCTGCCGCATCCGCTGCGTCTGCCGCCCCGCCGGCAGTCACCAGCACCACGCCGCCCGCCGCGACCGCGACGCCGTCCACCACCGCGCCGACAGCAACAGCGTCTGCCACGCCCGCGCAACCCGCTTTCGTGCCGGCGATCCAGGAAGCCAGCACGGCGCCCGCCGATGCCAAGGCTGCCGAGCCGCAAGGCGATCCGGACGATTCCAATTCCATCGTCGCCACGGTGAACGACGAATCCATTTCAGACTATGAAGTGCGCCAGCGCGTCGCGCTGTACCTGGCGACGTCGGGCATCAACCAGCAGCTCACCCCCGAACAGCGCAAGAGCATCCGCGCGCAGATTCTGGAAACCCTGGAATCGGAGAAGCTCCAGCTTCAGGAAGCGGTGAAGAAGAAGATCACCGTCAGCCCCACCGAAGTCGACAAGCGCATCAATGCGATGATGTCGGACAACAAGTTCACCATCCAGCAACTGCGCCAGACCCTGACCGCCGCCGGCGCCAGCGAAGAGGCGCTGCGCTCGCAGATCACCGCCTCGATCGCCTGGATGAAGGCCGTGCAGGACCAGTATGGCGACCGCGTGAACATCACGCCCGAAATGGTCGACGCCGAAATGCGCCGCCATGCCGAAGGCGCCAACAAGCCGCATTACCGCGTGATGGAAATCTTCCTGCCCGTCGACAATCCCGAGCAGGACGGCAAGGTCAAAAAGGACGCCGAGAATATCCTGGTGCAACTGCGCCAGGGCGCGCCCTTCGCGATGGTCGCGCGCCAGTTCAGCCAGCATCCCAGCGCCGCCACCAATGGCGACATGGGCTGGATCAATGACGGCCAGCTTGCTCCGGAGCTGAACAGCGTGCTGGCCAAGCTGGCGGTGGGCGAGATTTCCGAGCCGGTGCGTTCGGCTGGTGGCTATTACATTCTGGGCCTGCGCGAACGCCAGGAGCCGTTGGGCACCAAGATCGAAACCGCCAAGACCGGCGTCACCGGCCCGGCCGGCACCCTGCCGCTGGCGCGTTTCCTGTTCCCGGTGAATCCCAAAAGCCCCAAGTCCGAACTCGACAATGTGATGGCGGTGGCCGTCCAGTTGCAGCAACGCTTCAATGGCTGCGCCACGCTGGAACAGGTCCACAAGCAGATGCAGGGCACGGTCTATAACGACCTGGGCAACATCCGGCTGGGCGATCTGAGCCCGCAGATTCAGAAGGCGATGGAAAATAGCGGCCCGGGCGATGCGGCGGTGCCGTTCATCTCGGACGCCGGCATCGAGCTGATCGTGCGCTGCGACCAGCGCCCGCAGCTCAAGACAGCCTATGTGATGCCCACGCGCCAGCAGGTGGAAGACCAGTTGTTCCAGTCCCAGATTTCAGCGCTGGCGCGGCGCTATCTGCGCGACCTGCGGCGCGCGTCGAACATTCAGGTGCGCGACGACAGCCGGCCCGATGCCATCATCCGGTAACGCAAAGACGTTACCGATCCTCCTCACCATGGGCGAGCCTGCGGGCATCGGCCCCGAGGTGGCGCAGGCGGCCTTCGAGCATTTCAGCGGACGCATCGGTGACCATCCCCTCAGGCTGGTTGGCGATGCCGGCATCTTTGCCCGTCACCAGAACGCCCTGATCGC
This sequence comes from uncultured Alphaproteobacteria bacterium, assembly GCA_903837555.1. Classification (GTDB taxonomy): domain Bacteria; phylum Pseudomonadota; class Alphaproteobacteria; order Micropepsales; family Micropepsaceae; genus Rhizomicrobium. The sequence goes on along the minus strand of CAILUV010000028.1, from coordinate 31,807 downwards.
CACCAGCGCACGCGCCGCCGCAAAACCCGGCAAGCCGGACCGCGCCAATGGCGCGGCGGTCATTGAGGCCATCCAGATCGCCGTGAAAGCCTGCCTGGCGGGCGAAGCGGCCGCGGTTGTCACCGCGCCGATCAACAAGGCGGTGCTGCAGGGCGCGGGCTTTGGCTTTCCCGGCCATACCGAATTCCTGGCGCACCTGACGGGCGCGCCCCGCGCTGTGATGATGCTGGCCAGCGACAAGCTGCGCGTGGTGCCGCTCACCATCCACATGCCCGTCGCGCAGGTGCCCAAAGCCATCGACAAGCTTTCCGTTTTCGCGACAGCCGAAATCGTGCTGACCGCGCTGCGCCGCGATTTCGGCATTCTGTTGCCGCGCCTGGCGGTGGCGGGCCTGAACCCCCATGCCGGAGAAGACGGCGTGATGGGCGATGAAGACCTGACCGTGATCGCGCCCGCCGTGGCGGCGCTGAAGGCGCGCGGCTTTGCCGTTACCGGACCGCTTTCCGCCGATACGCTGTTTCACGAGGAAGCGCGCAAGACTTATGACGCAGCGCTGTGCATGTATCACGACCAGGCATTGATCCCGATCAAGACGCTGAGCTTCTGGGACGGCGTGAATGTCACGCTGGGCCTTCCCATCGTGCGCACCTCGCCTGATCATGGCACGGCGTTCGACATCGCCGGCACGGGCAAGGCCGATGCCCGCAGCATGATCGCAGCGGTGAAGATGGCCGCGGACATGGCCGATGCCCGATTCAAGTAAAGCCGGCGGCGATGGCCTGCCGCCCCTGCGCGAAGTGATTGCCGCGCACGGCCTGGCGCCCAAGAAATCGCTGGGCCAGAATTTCCTGTTCGATCTCAACCTGACCGGCAAGATCGCGCGCGCCGCCGGCGCCGAAGATGGCGGCACCTTTTACGAAGTGGGGCCCGGCCCCGGCGGCCTGACACGGGCGCTGCTGAGCGAAGGCGCGGGCAAAGTCATTGCGGTGGAACGCGATGCGCGCTGCCTGCCGGCGCTGGAGCAGGTTGCCGCCGCATGGCCTGGCAGGCTGGAAGTGATTTCTGCCGACGCCATGACGCTGGATGAAACCGCAATCCTGCCAAACGGGGCACGGGTTGCAGCCAACCTGCCCTACAATGTCGGCACCGCGATCCTGATCAAATGGCTCACGGTGGAGAGCTGGCCGCCTGTCTGGGCCAGTCTCACCCTGATGTTCCAGAAGGAAGTGGCGCAGCGCATCACCGCCCAACCCGGTACCGAACATTATGGAAGGCTGTCGGTGCTGGCCCAGTGGCGATGCACCGCAAAAATCCTGTTCGACGTCAACCCGAGCGCCTTCGTGCCGCCGCCCTCGGTGACGTCGTCCATCGTGCGGCTGGAGCCGCGCGAGCAGCCGCTGGCGCCGTGCAATCTTTCGGATCTTGAAAAAGTCACCGCCGCCGCCTTCGGCCAGCGCCGCAAGATGCTGCGCCAGTCGCTGAAGCCCTTGGGCGGCGAAGCACTGGCGCAAAAAGCCGGGATCGATCCCACCGCCCGTCCTGAAGACCTGACGATCATGCAGTTCGCGGCGCTAGCCCGCGCTTCAGCGCGGCCACTTTAAAAGTCGCGCAGCCTTTGGATCAGCCGAAGATATTGCGCAGCAGGGTGGTGGAACGCGCCACCGGGTCGGTGCGGATTTCGCGCTCTTCCACCGCCAGATAGTGGAACAGCCCCTCCATCGCCTTGCCGACGGTGAAGGTGACAAGATCGAAATTGCCCAGGCCCTGTCCCAGTCCTTGGCCCAACCCTTGGCCCAATCCTTGGCCAAGTCCTAGCCCCTGCCCCAGATTCATGCCTTGGGCGATCAGCGGTATTTTCCCCGCACGGGCCTGCACCGCATCCAGCGCCCGCATCGCGCCCGCGCCATTCAGGCTGGAACGCACGATCGGCGTGAAGGATGTGGTCAGTGGACCGGCACAGGTACGCTCGAAATAGCGGGTCACCGAATCCTGCGGACCTGTGAGGATGCCGCGGGCGTCGTCGAAACTCATGCCGGATGCGGCATCGACGAAAATGTTCAGCGCCTTGGGCGCGGCTTGTTCGGCGCCGCGGTTCATCCGCAGCACCAGATCGTCCAGCAACCCGCTGGCGCCGACGCTGCGCAGCGGCTGGGCGATGCGCTCCAAAGATCCGGGCAACGGAATGCGGATGGCGGGATCGCGGAAGAAGCCGTCGGGCTTTCCGACCTGGCCGATCACCCGGCGCGAGGCGACTTTCATCGCATCCTTCAGGCCCGCGCCGATCTGGCCCTGGCTGAGCGAGGCGCCCGCAGGCACCGGCCCGGTGGTAGCGGTGGCGGCGGACGGCGACCCGCCCATCTTGCGGTTGAGATAGTCGGAGGCTTCCATGGGAAGCTGGAACTGCGCGAAGGCCTACGCCGGCGCGAGCGACAAAAGCGCGCCCAGAATAACGCGCCGCGAATTCGTAATGTCAGTCATGGTGCCCCCGGCGATTCCCCTTCGTGCGGTATAGCACAAACAGGCGCGGAAGCTCAGATCAGCCGGCCGACAAATTCGGAAATGCCGGTCTGGCGGCTGCGACGCAGGCGCTCGGCGTTCAGGATCGCCTGAATGTCGGCCAGCGCTTTTTCCACATCGGTGTTGACCACGACATAGTCATATTCGGGCCAGTGGCTGATTTCGTCCGCCGCCTTGGCCATGCGCCCCGCCACGATCTCGTCGCTGTCCTGGGCGCGGGTTTTCAGGCGGCGCTCCAGTTCGTCATGGCTGGGCGGCAGGATGAAGATGCTGACCAGATCGTCGCGCATCTTTTCTTTCAACTGCTGGGTGCCCTGCCAGTCAATGTCGAACAGCACATCGCGCCCTGCGCCCAGCTCGTCCGTCACCAGATGCGACGGCGTGCCATAGCGGTTGCCGAACACCATGGCATGTTCCAGGAATTTCCCTTCGCCCAGCCAGGCTTCGAACTCTTCCATTTTCAGGAAGTGATAGTCCTTGCCATGCACTTCGCCGGGCCGCATGGCGCGGGTGGTGGCCGAAACCGACAGCGAGATGTTCCTGTCGCTTTCCAGCAAGCGGCGCGACAGAGTGGTCTTTCCCGCGCCCGACGGCGAGGACAGGACCAGCATCAGGCCACGGCGGCTGATATTCTCATTCGACATTCTGGGACTGCTCGCGGAACTGGTCGATCACCGCCTTAAGGGCGAGGCCGGTGCGGGTCAATGCGATGTCCGAGGACTTGGAGCAAAGCGTGTTGGCCTCGCGGTTGAACTCCTGGGCCAGAAAATCCAGCTTGCGGCCCACGCCCTTGCCCTGCGCCATCAATGCGCGCGCGTCCTGGACATGGGCGGTGAGACGGTCCAGCTCCTCGCGCACATCGGCGCGCGTCGCCAGCAGCGCCACTTCCTGCGCCAGGCGTTCGGGCGGCACAGGCGCGCCCGCCAGCAGTTCGGCGAGCTGGGATTCCAGCCGCGCTTTCAGGGCGGCGGGCTGGGCCGCGGCCAGCGCAGCCGCCTCCGCCGTCAGCTTTTCGATCTCGTCAATTTGGCTGCCCAGCAAAGCCGCCAGTTTGGCGCCTTCGCTGCCACGTGCCTTGGCCAGCATGTCCAGGGCCACGCTGAGGCTTTCCAGGATCGCGGCATCGCGCGCCCCGCGCGCTGCCTCGTCCAGCACTTCGGCTTCGTCCTGCACGATCACGCCCTTGAGGGCCAGCAAGCCATCGACCCGTGCCGGCGCAAGACCGGTTTCGGCTTCCACCTCGCGCGCGATCCTGACCGCGCTGGCCAGCGCGGCGGCGTCGATAGAAAGGCCGCGTACCGCCGCATCGGGCTCGACATTCAGGGAAATCTGGAACGCGCCGCGCTGGAAGCGTTCGCCCGCCATGCGACGCGCGGGGGCTTCCAGCCCATCATAGCCGGGCGGCGTGCGCAGTCGCAGATCCAGGCTGCGGCCATTGACGCTCTTGGCTTCCCAGCGCCAGCGCAGCACGCCATGGCTTCCCACGCTCTGCGCAAATCCGGTCATGCTGGCAACTGTCATAGGCGACTCCCGTGGCACGCGAACTTACCGCGCGCACCTGATGCCTGTCACGCCTCAGCGCTTCGCGGCGGGCTTGGGCAAAGCGGGCAAAATTGCGTCCGGTACCGGCACATTGCCGATTTCATTGAGCGTTTCGCTGGCCTGCACTTCGCGCCGCGCCCGGCGCTCGATGTTACGCCAGGCCACGACGTTGCGGGCGTGCTCGTTCATGGTGGCGGCGAAAACGTGACCGCCCTTGCCGTCGGCGACAAAGAACAGATCCTGAGTCTTGAGCGGGTTCATCACCGCGGCCAGGCTTTCCTTGCCAGGATTGGCGATGGGCGTGGGCGGCAGACCGCCGATCACATAGGTGTTGTAGGGCGTGGCGCCTTCCAGCTCGCTCTGGCGGATGCCACGGCCCAGCGGATAGCCCTTGGTGATGCCATAGATGATGGTGGGATCGGATTGCAGGCGCATGCCGATCTTGAGGCGGTTGACGAAGACGCTGGCGATATGGGGCCGCTCGGACGGCAGCGCGGTTTCCTTTTCCACGATCGAGGCCAGGATGACGGCCTCGCGCATGGTGTTGTAGGGAAGGTCCTCCACCCGGTTCGGCCAATTGATCGCCAGGAAGCGTTCCTGGGCGCGGCGCATCTGGTCGATCAGCCCGCTGCGGCTTTGGCCGCGCGTGAACAGATAGGTTTCCGGCAGCAGCGTGCCTTCCTCCGGCACAGGCCCGGCATCACCCGACAGGGCGCTGTGGTTCTGCACCATCTTCCAGATCATGTCGCTGGTCAGGCCTTCGGCGGCCGTCAGCCTGTGCTGGATGGATTTGCCTTCGACCAGGATCGCCGCGATGGCGCCCATCGACGCGTTGGCCGGCAGCGCATATTCGCCCGCCTTCAGCTTGTCGGCGAGCCCCCGGGTGCGCAGGCCGAATTCGAACAGCCAGACATTGGACACCGCGCCGCTGTCTTCCAGCATCTGGGCGACGGCATGGGCGCGGGTGCCCGGCGGTATCAGGATGACGGTTTCGCCTTGCGCGGGACCGGGCTGGTCCCAGCTTGCCTGCACCCAGGCGAAGGCGCAGGCGCCAATCACTCCCAGCACGACCAGGAGTATGGCGAAGCGCCTCATGTCAGATTTTCGAGACGATCAGCGCGGCGTTGGTGCCGCCAAAGCCGAAGCTGTTCGACATGGCGATATTGACCTCGCGCTTCTGCGCCTTGTTGGGCACCAGGTCGATCTGGGTGGTGACGTCGGGATTGTCCAGATTGATGGTCGGCGGAACGATGCCGTCGCGCATCGCCAAAAGGCAGAAGATGGCTTCCACCGAACCCGCCGCGCCGAGCAGATGCCCGATGGAGGATTTGGTCGAGGACATGGCGGTCTTGGAGGCCGCATTGCCCAGCATCCGCTCCACCGCGCCCAGCTCGATGCCGTCGGCCATAGTCGATGTGCCATGGGCGTTGACGTAATCGATGTCGGACGCCGCGATACCGGCGCGCTTCAGCGCCATCTGCATGGCGCGGTAGCCGCCGTCGCCATCTTCCGACGGGGCAGTGATGTGATAGGCGTCGCCCGACAGACCGTAGCCGCGCACTTCGCCATAGATTTTCGCGCCGCGCGCCTTGGCGTGCTCATACTCTTCCAGCACCACGATGCCGGCGCCCTCGCCCATCACGAATCCGTCGCGGTCCTTGTCATAGGGACGCGACGCCTTGGTGGGGTTGTCGTTGAAGGCGGTGGAAAGGGCGCGGCAGGCATTGAAGCCGGCAATGCCGATGCGGCACACCGCGCTTTCGGCGCCGCCCGCGATCATCACATCGGCGTCATCGAACGCGATCAGCCGGGCCGCATCGCCGATGGCGTGCGCCCCGGTGGCGCAGGCGGTGACCACCGCATGGTTGGGGCCCTTATAACCATGCTCGATCGAGACATAGCCGGACACCAGGTTGATCAGGCGGCCGGGAATGAAGAAGGGCGACAGGCGGCGCGGGCCTTTTTCATGGACCAGGATCGAGGCCTGCTCGATCCCGTCCAGCCCGCCAATGCCCGAACCGATCAAGACGCCGGTACGATAGCGCTCTTCCTCGGTCTTGGGCTCCCAGCCGGAATCACGAACGGCCTGCGTGGCGGCCGCCAGGCCATAGATGATGAAATCATCCATGCGCCGCTGTTCCTTGGCGTCCACCCACTGGTCGGGATTGAAGGTGCCGCCGGAGCCATCACCGCGCGGCACCTGGCAGGCGATCTTCGTCGCCAGGTCGTCCACTTTGAACTTGGTGATGGGGCTGGCGCCGGACTGACCAGCCAGAAGACGCGACCAGGTCTCCTCCACGCCGCATGCCAGCGGCGTGACGAGACCCAGGCCCGTGATAACGACCCTGCGCATAAGGCTTGAGCCCCTTATCGCCGGATCAGGAGGCGTTGGCTTTGTCGATGTACTTGACGGCGTCGCCGACGGTCACGATGGACTCGGCCGCGTCATCGGGAATTTCGATGCCGAATTCTTCTTCGAACGCCATCACCAGTTCGACGGTGTCCAGGCTGTCGGCACCCAGATCTTCGATGAAGGACGCAGTATCCGTGACCTTCTCGGCGTCGACATTCAGATGTTCGACAACGATCTTCTTCACGCGCTCGGCAGTATCGCTCATGGACTTGTAAGCCTCTCTAGATTTCAAACCGGCAACTGGGGAAACGCCGGGACCCCGCATTTGGTGCTTCGCCGGGGTGGCCGGTTAGGTAACATAAACCTTTCCCGACCGCCAACAAAGCAACTAACTATTTGATATTACTATCAAATCATCGCCATTCCACCATTCACATGAATGGTTTCGCCGGTGATATAGGCCGCTTCCTCGGAAGCGAGATAGGTGACAGCGGCCGCGATTTCGGCGGGGCTGCCCATGCGCCCGGCCGGAATGCGGCCCGAGATGAACTCTTTTTGCTGGTCATTCAGCACGTCGGTCATGGCGGTCTGGATAAAGCCCGGCGCCACGGCGTTGCAGGTGATGTTACGGCTGGCGACTTCCGCGGCCAGGCTCTTGGTCATGCCCACCAGGCCCGCCTTGGCGGCGGCATAGTTGGCCTGGCCGGGATTGCCGGTATGCCCAACCACGGACGTGATCTGGATGATGCGGCCCCAGCGCTTTTTCATCATGCCGCGCAGCACGCCGCGCGACAGGCGGAACGATGCGGTGAGATTGACCGCAAGCACCTGATCCCACTCTTCATCCTTCATGCGCATGAAGAGATTGTCTTTGGTGATGCCGGCATTGTTCACGAGAATATCGATGGGCGCGCCGGCGGCTTCTTCCGCCGCCTTGGGCAGCGCTTCGACGGATGCGATGTCGGACAGGTTGGCAGGCGCGATAAAGGCATTGCTGCCCAGCTCGGCCTTCACCGCTTCCAGCGCCTCGGCGCGGGTGCCCGACAGAACAACCTTCGCGCCCTGGCCGTGCAGCGCCTTGGCGATGGCGCCGCCGATGCCGCCCGAGGCGCCGGTGATCAATGCCGTCTTGCCGGTGAGATCAAACATCAGAGAGACTTTCCAAAAGCTTCCAGATCCGCGGGCGTTTCCAGCGCGACGGTGGCCAGATCCTTGTCGATCCGCTTGACCATGCCGGTCAAAACCTTGTTGCCGAATTCCACCGTGCTGTCCACGCCCAGCGACCGCAGCGACAGGATGCTTTCGCGCCAGCGCACGCGGCCCGTCACCTGTTCCACCAGAAGATGGCGGACAGTTTCGGGATCGCTCGCTTCCGACGCAGTCACGTTGGCCAGCACCGGCACGCTCAGAGGGCGGATGGTCACGGCGGCCAGCGCCTCGGCCATCTTGTCGGCGGCGGGTTTCATCAAGGGGCAGTGGAACGGCGCGGAGACGGGCAACGCCAGGGCGCGCTTGATACCCTTCGACTTTGCGATCTCGCCCGCGCGCGCCAGCGCATCCAGCGTGCCGGAAATCACCACCTGGCCCGGCGCATTGTCATTGGCGACGACACAGGTGCCGCCGCCGGCGGCGGCTTCCTTGGCCACCTCTTCAGCCTGGTCGATTTCGGCGCCGATCAGCGCGGTCATGCCGCCCTCGCCCACCGGCACCGCCGACTGCATGGCAAGGCCGCGCGTCTTCAAAAGCCGCGCGGTATCGGCCAGCGTGAAGGCGCCGGCGGCGCACAGCGCGGAATATTCGCCCAGGCTGTGACCGGCCACCAGCCGCGCATGCACGGCAAGGTTCAGGCCCATTTCCTTTTCCAGCACCCGCACCACCGCGATGGCATTTGCCATGATGGCGGGCTGGGCATTTTCGGTCAGCAGCAGATCGGCTTCCGGCCCTTCCCACATGATGCGGGACAGCTTCTGCGACAGCGCGTCATCCACTTCCTGGAAAGTCTCACGGGCGGCGGCAAAAGCATCGGCAAGCGGCTTGCCCATGCCAACGGCCTGGCTGCCCTGTCCGGGGAAAAGAAATGCGCGAGTCATGGCGGCAGACAAATCAAGAGCGTCTCATCAAGTCAAGCGAGGGAACCCGCATCCCGGGTGGTCAGCGGGCAGCGACCAGCGCTTCGGCGGCGCGGCGCGAGGCGGCCTGCAGCCGCGAGCCCCAGACATAGCGGCAGAAGAAAGCAAAGACGGTGATGCCCACCACCCAGCCCAGCCATTCCATGCCGGTGGCGCGGATGGTCCAATGCGCCAGCAGCCAGGTCACGCCCAGCCCGAAACCGACCGGGGCGCACAGCACGGCCAGCGCCAGAAGGATGATGGAAAGGCTGGTGATCTCCGCGCCGATGCCGGCCAGCAGGCGGTCGAGGCGCAACCATGCGCCGCGCAGCTTGTGCGCGCGAACCTGCTCTTCGATGGAATCCATTTTCATCCGCCAGCCCCCGTGGGACACCGATACTATACCGGCGCCGGCTTTGCTGAAATTAACCGAAAGCTCGGTAAACGGCTACTTGAAGCACGCGATATTGCAGCTCACCGGCACACCCATAAAGCTAAAGCCGCTGCCGTCATCGGCGAATTCCCCAAATTCCGGCACCCGGCGGATGTCGCGAAAGCCCGCCTGGGTCAGGAAGTTTCCCAGAAAGTGGAAGTCCAGCCCGCTGAGATGGACGTCATGCTCATTGAGCCGTCCGCCGAACAGCATGCGCATCACCTGAAAGCGCCCATCCACTTTCATATTGGGATGCACGAACAGCCGGCACAGCGTTTCCATGTCCGGCACCGAGACGCGCAGGCGGCCGCCCGGCTGCAGCACGCGGTGAAAGCCCTTCAGCGTGGACAGTATCTCGCCGTCATAGCCCAGATGCTCAAGCACGTGAGAGGCATAGATTTCGCTGCAGCTTTCGTCGGCCAGGAAAGAAAGGTCGTTGCAGTTGCCGACATGATCGACATGGTCGCCCGGATTGGCATCGAGGACGAACCAGCCCTCGTGCCGCGACAGTCCGCCGACATGCAGCCGGATGCCGCTCATGTGCGCACCGCCCGGAAGAATGCGCGCCCGATCAGCAGAACCGAAACCGCCGCCAGCACCAGCATGCCCGCCAGCAGCGTCATGCCGAAGACGAAGTCGCCGGTGTTCTGCCGCGCCCAGCCCATCACATAGGGCCCGAAGAAGCCGCCCAGATTGGCGAAGGAGTTGATCAACGCCAGACCGGCGGCGGCGGCGGTGCCGCGCAGCAGCAGCGCGGGCAGCGTCCAGAACACAGCCAGCGCCGCATAGATACCGCTGCAGGCCAGGCACAGCGAGGCGATAACCAGCGCGTGATGATCAAACCAGACCGCGCCCAGCAAACCGGCGGCGCCCATCAGCGCACCAAACGCGATATGGCCGGGCCGCTCGCCGCGCCGGTCGCTCGACCAGCCCAGCGCCACCATGGCGCCCATTGCGAGGAGATAGGGCAACGCCACGATGAAACCGGTCTCCAGGTTGGAATAGCCCATCGCCTTGACCATCTGCGGCTGCCACAGGTTCAAACCATAAAGTGCAATGACGATGGAGAAATCCGGAATCATCAGCAGCCAAACGCGCTTGTCGGCCAGCATTTCCTTAAAACCGTGCAGCGCGCCGAGCTTGGCATCGGCGCGCGTGTCGTCCGCCAGCCGCGCGGTGATCAGGCGCTTCTCGTCCTCGGTCAGCCATTTGGTCTTGGCCGGACCGTCCGGCAGCATCCACAGCGTGGCGACACCGATCACCAGCGAGGGGATGCCTTCCAGGATCAGCATCCATTGCCAGCCCCGCAGGCCAAGCCCTTCCAGCCCCAGCAACGCCCCCGATACCGGCCCGCCGATCACCACCGCCAGCGGCACGCCCGCCAGGAACAGCGCAATGAAACGCGCCCGCGTGGCGGCGGGGAACCAGTAGGTCATGTACAGTACCATGCCGGGGAACAGCCCCGCTTCGGCTGCACCCAGCAGGAAACGCAGCACGCAGAAACTGACCGGCTCGGTGACGAAAGCCGTCATCATCGACAGCACGCCCCAGGTGACGCAGATGCGGCACATCCACAGCCGCGCGCCGAAACGTTGCAGCATCAGGTTGGAAGGCACTTCGAAGAAGAAATAGCCCCAGAAGAAAATGCCCGACGCGAAGCCGAAGATTTCCGGCGAGAAACCAAGGTCCTGGTTCATCGACAGGGCGGCGAAGGAAATGTTCACCCGGTCCAGGAAGCTGGCGACATACATCGCCGCCATGAACGGGATCAGCCGCCAGGCGGCGCGCGTCAGGATGCGGTCAGCCGCAATGCGATCGGTGGCGCTGAGCATGGCCTAGCTTTTGCGCGTGAAGCTTTTGGAGAAAAACTGCATGGACGCCGCTGCCAGCAGCAGCACGCCCACGCACATCCACAGGCCGGCGCGATGGTCGCCGGTCGCGGTGCGCAGCCAGCCCATCAGGTACGGACCCAGAAAGCCGCTGAGATTGCCGAAGCTGTTGATCAGCGCGAAGGCACCGGCCGCGGCGGTGCCGCCCAGGAACAGCGGCGGCACGGTCCAGAAGGTGGAAAGCCCGGCATAGACGCCGCCCGACACCAGGCAGAAGCCCGCGATCACGATCACATCGTTGGTGCCGATCGCCGCGATGGCGTAACCGGCGGCTGCGATCAGCGCCGAAAGGCTGAAATGCAGCGCCCGCTTGCCGGTGCGGTCGCTGGAAACCCCCATGCCCCACAGGATGATCAGCGAGAACAGATAGGGGATCATCACGATCGCGCCGGTCTCGTTGTTGGTATAGCCCATGCCCTTGATCATCTGCGGCATCCAGAAGCCCAGCGCGTAGATGCCGAACACGATGCAGAAATCGGGAATCATCAGCGCCCAGACGCGCCAGTCCTTGAACATGCCGCCCAGGCCATGGACTTCCGCATGGGGCTCCTTGGCGAGCTGCGCCAGCGCCACTTCCTTTTCGCGCGGGCTGAGAAAGTTCGCCTTGGACGGATTGTCGGGCAGGAACCACAGCGCCAGCAGGCCCAGGCCAAAGGTCGGGATGGCTTCCAGAATGTACATCCATTGCCAGCCGGCGAGGCCGTACATGTCCAGGCCCAGCAGCCAGGTGGAAAGCGGCGCGCCGATGATGTTGGAGATGGGAATACCAGCGCAGAAGATCGCGAGAATCCGCGCGCGGGTGGCCGACGGAAACCAGTAGGTGAAATAGAGCAGGATGCCGGGATAGAAGCCCGCTTCCGCCACGCCCAGCAGAAAGCGGATGACATAAAAGCTGATCGGACCCTGCACGAAGGCGGTAGCCATCGAGATCACCGCCCAGGTCAGCATGATGCGCGACAGCCAGCGGCGCGCGCCCACTTTTTCCATGATCAGGTTGGACGGCACCTCGAACAGGAAATAGCCGATGAAGAAGATGCCGGCGGCGAAGCCATAGACCTCGGCCGTGAAGCCCAGATCCTGGTTCATGGTCAGCGCCGCGAAGCCGACATTCACCCGGTTCAGGAAGGCGGCGATGTACATCACCACGATCAGCGGAACCAGGCGCAGCGCCGCCTTGCGGAAGACAGCTTCCGCCTCGCTATTGACGATGCTCATGACGCCCCCCGAAATTTACCGGAGCGTCCGCGAAGGCGCCGGCGATTGCAAGCGGCGGCGGTCGCCGCTAACACCTTGTTTTGGCGTGGTTTTGAGGGTGCCATCGGCGGCAAAACACTGCTTTTCGCCGTAAATCCTTGCTCCTGCACACTCATTCCTCTATAGCCGCGCCCTCAACGGCTGCGGTCGGCCGGGGTCCTCCCCTCTTCCAGGCGAAGAAGCGGAGGGTGTGCGCATGGTGCGCCTCCCGGACGAGCCAAGGCGGAGCGCAGATCCCCTGCCCTTCGTTCCGCGGCCAAATGAAAGGGACGCAAGATGGCTCTTTACGAGCATCTTCTGATCGCGCGCCAGGATATCAGCGCGCAACAGGTGGACGCACTGGCCACCCATCTCAAGACCATCGTCGAAGGCGAAGGCGGCAAGATCGAAAAGCAGGAATATTGGGGCCTGCGCGGTCTGGCGTATCGCATCAAGAAGAACCGCAAGGGCCATTACGTCCTGCTGAACATCAACGCGCCGGCCGTGGCGGTGATCGAGCTGGAACGCCAGCTCAAGATCAACGAAGACGTGCTGCGCTACATCACCGTCAAGGTCGACCAGTTCGATGTTTCGTCGAGCAAGAACCGCCGTGACGACAAGCCCGAAGGCGCCAAGCCCGAAGGCGAAGCCGAGGAGATCCTGCAATGAGCTTTGGTGGCAACCGCGAAGGCGGACGCAGTGGAGATCGTGAAGGCGGACGTGGCGGCGACCGCGAAGGTGGCCGTGGCGGCCGGGAAGACGGCGCCCGTCGCCCCTTCTTCCGCCGCAAGAAGACCTGCCCCTTCTCCGGCGATAACGCGCCGAAGATCGACTACAAGGACGTCAAGCTCCTGCAGCGCTTCATTTCCGAGCGCGGCAAGATCGTGCCGAGCCGCATCACCGCGGTCAGCAACAAGAAGCAGCGCATTCTGGCGAACGCCATCAAGCGCGCCCGCTTCATGGCGCTGCTGCCCTACGTCGTGAAGTAGGAGAGCCACCATGCAAGTGATTCTGCTCGAACGCGTCGAAAAGCTGGGCCAGATCGGCGACGAAGTGAAGGTGAAGGACGGCTTCGCCCGCAACTTCCTGCTGCCCAAGAAGAAAGCGCTGCGCGCCACCAAGGCGAACCGCGAATACTTCCAGACCCAGAAGGCCCATATCGAAGCCAACAACCTGAAGCTGAAGGGCGAAGCCGAGAAGATCGGCAAGAAGCTCGACGGCCAGAAGTTCGTCCTGCTGCGTCAGGCCGGCGACCGTGGCCAGCTTTATGGTTCGGTCACGCCCCGTGACGTCGCCGATGCCATGGAAAAGGCTGGCTTCAAGGTGGACCGTCATCAGGTCTCCATCAGCGTGGCGATCAAGTCGATCGGCCTGTTCACGCTTCCCGTCGTGCTGCACCCCGAAGTGAAGGTGAACATCACCGTCAACGTCGCGCGCAGCGAAGACGAAGCCGAGCGCCAGGCGCGCGGTGAAGACGTGCTGGCGGAAAAGACCGACGCTGAAGAAGCCAAGGTTGCCGCCGAGGAACTGTTCGAAGACGGCGCCGGCCCCAAGGCCGAAGCCGAAGAAGACGTTACGTCCGAATAATTCTGAACTTCAGAACAGACTGCAAAAAGGCCCGGTTTCCGCCGGGCCTTTTTCTTTTTGGGACTGTGCGGTCCCTACATGATTCAGATTGCTGGTTTAGACGCGCATGAGGGGAACGTGGCGTATTGCGAGGGCCGCTATAGGTAAGATCAGCGCTGACGCCGCTTGCCGCTGAGGCGGGTGGCCAGCACCTTGTCGACGCGGCGGCCATCCAGATCCAGCACTTCAAAGCGCCAGCCCTGCGTCTCGAAGCTTTCGCCCACATTGGGCAGACGGCCGAAACCCTGGATCACGAAACCGGCCGCGGTGTGCACGTTGGTTTCGCCCAGGCGGATGCCGGTGACTTCCAGCAAATCGTCCAGCGGCATCCAGCCTGCCAGCAGCAGCGAGCCGTCGTCGCGGCGCACCACCGGCAGCTCCTGCGGACCGTCCTCGGTCGAGAATTCGCCGACGATGGAACCCAGTATGTCGGCGGTGGTGACCAGGCCGCGGAAGTGGCCGTACTCGTCATGCACCAGGCCCATGTGAATGGGCGAATCCTTGAGCGCGAAAATCACGTCGCGCGCGTCGGCGCTGTCCGGGATTACCGGCGCATGGCGGATGAAGTCGCGGATATGGGGAATGTTTCCGGCCAGATAGGCGGCCAGCAGTTCCTTGGCCTGCACCACACCCACCACGTCCCCGCTGGCATCATAGACCGGTAGCCGTGAATGCTGGCTGGCGCGCAGCCCCGCCCTGATCGCCTCTTCGTCATCCTCCAGGTTGAGCGAATCCACATCATGGCGCGGCGTCATCACCACCTTGACGTTGCGGTCGCCCAGTTTGAGGACGCCGGCGATCATTTCCTTTTCGCCCGGCTCCAGCACGCCGGAGCTTTCGGCTTCCGCGACCAGGCTGCGGATTTCCTCTTCCGTCACCTGATCCTGGCGCACGCCCTTCTGGCCCAGCACCTTCAGCACCAGCCGCCCGGACATGTCGAGCAGCCAGACCAGCGGCCATGTCACCTTGGCCACCAGCACCATGGCGGGGGCGACACGCACCGCCACGCCTTCGGGATTGCGCAGGGCGATCTGCTTGGGCACCAGTTCGCCCACGATCAGGGATGCATAAGTGATCGCCACCACCACCAGGCCCACGCCCACCGCATCGGCGGCATCGGCGGACAGGCCCTGCAGCATCAGCCAGCCGGAAAAACGCTGGCCCAGCGTGGCGCCGGAAAAAGCGCCCGACAGCACGCCCACCAGCGTGATGCCGATCTGCACGGAGGAGAGAAAACGGCCCGGGTCGGACGCCAGCATCAAGGCGCGGCGCGCGCCGGTGACTTCCTGCTCGGCCAATGCCTTTAAACGACCAATGCGCGACGAGACGATAGCCATCTCGGACATGGCCAACAGACCATTCACGACGATCAGAAAGCCAACCGCCGCAATCTCAATGGCCAACATGGGGTAAAAGCGTCTCCGAGCCGTGCGGCGGTGTTGCGAGGCGGCAGTATGGCATGGATCGGCTGGTTTGGGGGCTTTTTATCCCGCCCCGGACTGGGCGGCGAATTCGCCTTTTGTCAGCCCGCCTGGTGGGTCGCCGAAGAAAACCTCTACCGATTTCAGCTTTGCGCCGTCAAACGTCAGCAGCTCGGCGTTGCGGAAACGCGATTCGGGATGGGTGGCGTTGGGGATGCGCATATGCGCGTCATAGGCGACGAACACCTTCTCGCCATCCTGCATCACGGCCGCGAAATCGAACTTGCGATGCAGGGGCGCCGCGGGCCAGCAGCGGCGGAAAAATTCTTCCCGTCCGATATGGTCATCAAAAGGACTGGTGAAGGTGAAGCCGTCGGCCAGATTGTTCTCGATGAAGCTGCGGTCGTGATTTTCAAAGGCGCGGTAATAACGCCTGGCGATGTCTCTCAGGTCCATGGTCAGCCGCCCAGATACTTTGCCAGCGCATCGATCAGAAGGTTGGTACCCTGCTCGCGGCCCCCGGCATCGTCATAGCCGTCGAGATAATCGCCATACTCGGTAAGGAGGAACTTGGTGCCGTCACCATCGGGGATCAGTTCGATCGCAGCCTGCGACACCGAAATCTTGCGGTCATCGAGATGCATTACATAGCTGTAGATGATGCGCCCTGCTTCATTGGTGGGGGGCACGATATCCAGATAGATGCAGTCGAATTTCGACACCACGCCGTTCGACCAGCGGCCCGCCTCGTGTTCCTTGCCGCCTTCGCGAAAGTCGAAGCTGCGCGACACGATCTCGCAGTCCGGCCCGCCATTGAACCAGACGTCTTTCATCTTCTGATCGGCGAAGGCCGCGAAAACGCGCGCGGGCGACGCGTTCCAGCGCCGCGTGATGGTGAAGCTGGCATGGGTGACGGAGCGTGACATGGCGGTCCTTTCTACGGTTCGTTGTCGGGTTTGGTGGCGTCGAGAAAGGCGCCCAGGCGATCGAGTTTGCGTTCCCACATCGCGCGTCTTTCGCTGACCCAGAGTTCGACCTGGGACAGGCAGTGCGGATCGATGCGGCAGGTCCGCACCCGGCCCTGCTTTTCGCTTGTCACCAGCCCGCTGGCCTCCAGCACCTTGAGGTGCAGCATGACGGCGGGAAGCGACATGGGCAGCGGGGCCGCCAGTTCTTTGACCGTGGCGGGCCCCATCGCCAGCCGCTCGACCATGGCCCGGCGGGTGGGGTCGGCCAGGGCGGCAAAGCTGCGGTCCAGTTTATAGTTAATCATGTACTTAACTATCAACCCTTGTTGTGAGGGTCAAGGGCCATGTGCATCAAGCAGGGCTGCCACAATTATCCGCCGATCCCCGGCTAGGGTATGATCGTGCGTCCAGTGGAGACGGCCTCATGTCGATGCAGACCCAGATCAAGCGCGTCACGGTGCCGGAGATCCGCGCCCACAAGGGCGCCAAGCCGGTTGTCTGTCTCACCTGCTATCACGCGCACACCGCCAAGCTGCTCGACAAACATGTCGACCTCATTCTCGTCGGCGACAGTCTGGGCATGGTGATGCACGGGCTGGAAAGCACGCTGGGCGTGACGCTGGACATGATGATCACCCACGCCAAGGCGGTCATGCGCGGCTCGTCCCGCGCGCTGGTCACGGTGGACATGCCGTTCGGCTCCTACGAAGAAAGCCCCGCAGTGGCGTTCCGCAATGCCGCCCGCATCATCCAGGAAACCGGCGCAACCGCCGTCAAACTGGAAGGCGGCGCGCGCATGGCCGAGACGATCCAATACCTGACCCAGCGCGGCATTCCCGTCATGGCCCATATCGGCCTCACCCCGCAGATGGTCAACATCCAGGGCGGCTTCCGCACCACCGGCCGGACCGAAGCCGAATGGCCGGCGCTGGAAGCGGACGCCAAAGCCGTCGCCGATGCCGGCGCCTTTGCCGTGGTGCTGGAGGGCATGGCCGAACCTCTGGCCGCGCGCATCACCGGACTGATCGCCATTCCCACCATCGGCATTGGCGCCAGCGCGGCATGTGACGGCCAGGTTCTGGTGATGGAAGACATGCTGGGCCTGAACCCCAACCCGCCCAAATTCGTGCGCCAGTACGCCCAGTTGGGCCCGGCCATCGAGGCGGCTGTGGAGGCTTACGCGCAGGATGTGCGCGATAGGCGCTTCCCGGGGGTGGAAAATGTCTACCCGATGAAAAAAGCGCAGTAAAAGCGGCATTGCGGCGGAATTTGTTACCGTTCCGCGCATTGCGCGGCAGCCTCGCGCGGGCTAATTAACACGCCTTCTCAAGGGCTTCGGCCAAAGCTGCCCCGCGCCGGAAAGGTTTTTGACTGTGAGTGATATCTTCCGCGAAGTCGAAGAAGACGTCCGGCGCGAAAAGGCCCAGAGAATCTGGGCGCGCTACGGCACCTACATCATTGCCGCCGGTGTTCTGTTTTTCGTCGGTCTCGGCGCCTGGCAGGTCTGGCTGCATTTCGAGCGCCAGAAGACCGAGGCCATCTCCGCCCAGTATATCGCCGCGCAGCGCATCACCAATCCGCAGCAGGCAGCGAATGCGTTCGTCGATCTGTCCAAGGGCAACGCCTATAGCCCGCTCGCGCGTCTCAGCCAGGCCAGCGCCATGTTCGCCGCCGGCCAGCGCAAGGAAGCGATCGAAATCTATCGTGAGATCGCCGACAGCGACAAAGGTCCGGTCGGTTCGGTGGCGCGCCTGCGCGCCGGCTGGGCGATGGCCGAAACCGCGACCCGGACAGAACTCGCCGACCTGCTCAAGCCGCTGGACCAGCCGGGCAATCCCTGGCGCGAGAACGCGACCGAGATTTTGGCCTTCGCCGACTACAAGGCGATGGACCTGAAGGCCGCGCAGACCAAGTACGCGGCGCTGTCCACCAACACCGAAGCGCCGGACGGCTTGCGCGCCCGCGCCAGGGCGATGACCGACTATCTGAAGAATGGCGGCGCCGTCAATTTCGGCACCGTGCCGCCCGACGTGGTTGTGCCCCCGCCGCCGACCGCGGCCGTTGATCCTGCCACCGCGGGCGCCGCGCCCGCCACGCCGGCGCAATAATGAATATCCGCGCAGCCCGTTTCGCACTCGTCGTCGCGGCAGCCTCGCTGCTGCTGCAGGGATGCGCCGTGACCGATGAAGTCAGCAGCTGGTTCACCTCCAGCGGCAAGAAGTCGAACCTGCGCGGCGTGCGCATTCCGGTGATGTCGCTGGACGAAGCGCTGAAGCCCGATCCCGAACTGGCCAAGACGCCGGTTCTGCTGCCGCCGCCCTATCGCAATGCCGAATGGCCCCTGCCCGGCGGTTATGCCGCCAACGCCATGTATCACCTGGCCGCGCCGGGCCGCCTGCGCGAAATCTGGACGCAGAGTGCCGGCAAGGGCACCGATTCCGCGTCCGCTCTCACGTCATCGCCGGTGGTCGGCGGCGGCATGGTGTTCGTGCTGGATTCCGAAGCGCATGTCTTCGCCTTCCGCGCCAGCGATGGCCGTCCCGCCTGGGACAAGAAACTGGCGCCGCGCGATGGCACCGACTGGCCGACCATGTGGGGCATCCTGGGCAAGGCCAACACCATCGATCCGAGCCAGGGCATGGGCGGCGGCGTCGCCTATTCCAATGGCCGCATCTTCGTCACCAGCGGCTTTGGCGTGGTGATCTGCATGGACGCCAAGACGGGCAAGGAAATCTGGCGCAAGGACATGCGCATGCCCATCGTCAATGCACCGGTGGTAACGGCGGGGCGCATTTTCTTCTCCACCCACGACAATCATTTCTACGCGCTGGCCGAGGATGACGGCCGCCAGCTCTGGGATCACCAGGGCATCACCGAAGCCGCCGGCATCCTGGCTTCGACCAATGCGGCCATCTCGGGCGAAACCGTGATCGTGCCCTACACGTCGGGCGAGCTGTTCGCGCTGCGCATCCAGAACGGCCAGGTCGGCTGGAGCGATGTGCTGTCACGCACCGGCCAGGTCACCGCGCTGTCGCAACTGGACGATATCGCGGGCCGACCGGTGATCGACCGCGGCGTGGTCTATGCCGTCGCCCAGTCGGGCCTGATGGCCGCCTTCAGCATGAACACCGGCGACCGCATGTGGTCGCGCGACATCGGCGGCATCCAGACCCCCTGGGCGGCGGGCGAGTATGTCTATGTGCTGGACAACAATTCCCGCCTGCTGTGCCTGACCCGCAAGGAAGGCAAGGTGCGGTGGATTCACCAGATGCCGCAGTACGAAGACCAGGAAAAGAAGAAAGACCCCATCCTGTGGGCCGGCCCGGTTCTGGTGTCGGACAAGCTGATCCTGGTTTCGTCCAATGGCTATGCCCAGGCGCTGTCGCCCTATGACGGCAAGCTGGTGGGCCGGGTGGAGATTCCCGACGGCACCACCATCGCGCCGGTGGTGGCCGACGGCACGATGTATATCTATACCGCTTCCGCCGAACTCGTCGCGCTGCGGTAAGATGATCCATGCCGTTAAAACTCGCCATCGTCGGACGCCCCAATGTGGGGAAGTCCCGCCTCTTTAACCGCCTCGCCGGGCGCACCGCCGCCATCGTGCATGACACGCCGGGCGTGACGCGCGACCGCCAGGCGGTGGATGCCGAGTATGAAGGCATCGCACTGACCCTGATCGACACCGCCGGATTTGAAGACGCCGTCACTGGCAGCGTCGCCTACCGCATGACCCAGCAGACCATCACCGCCATCGCGGAAGCCGAGGCGCTGCTATTCCTGATCGATGCCCGCGCGGGCATCACGGCGGGCGACCAGATCATCGCCCAGACCCTGCGCAAGTCGGGCAAGCCCGTGATCCTGGCGGCCAACAAGTGCGAAGGCCGGGTGGAGACCCCGGCCGAAATCTATGGCCTGGGACTGGGCGATCCGATCCGCATTTCCGCCGAGCACAATCTGGGCATGGAAAACCTTGTCGCCGCGCTGGAAGACCTGCTTCCAAAAGCGCCCGCCGACGATGCGCAAGACGACGAGGACGCAGAATACAGCGAAGAGATCGAGGAAGAACCCGAGGACGAGTTCTCCGAAGACGACGAGCCGCTGGAAGATATCACCGTCAACTACCTTGATCGTCCGCTGCGACTGGCGCTGGTGGGGCGGCCCAATGTCGGCAAATCCAGCCTGTTCAACCATCTTCTGGGCGAGGAACGCTCGCTGGTGGGACCTGAAGCCGGGCTGACCCGTGACTCCATCACCGCGCCCTGGAAAGCGGGTACGCGCGATGTGCTGCTGCATGACACCGCAGGCCTGCGCAAGAAGGCGCGGGTGGCGGGCGAGACGCTGGAGGAAATGTCGGTGGCCTCCACGCTGGAAGCCATCCGGTTTGCCGACTGCGTCATCGTGATGATCGACGCCAACGCGCCGTTTGAGAAGCAGGACCTGACGATTGCCGACCTGATCGCGCGCGAGGGCCGCGCCATCGTCTTTGCCGTCAACAAATGGGACCTGCTGGAAAACAAGGCGGGCGGCATCTCACGGATGCGCGAAAAGCTGGACCGGCTGTTGCCGCAGGTGGCGGGCGCACCGCTGGTCGCCACCTCCGCGCGCACCGGCGAAGGCCTGGACCGGCTGGAAGCAGCGGTCACCGAAGCCGACAAGGCCTGGAACACGCGCATCTCGACATCAACCTTGAACCGTTTCCTGGAAGGCGCCCTGCAGCGCCACGCCACGCCCGCCATTTCGGGCCGCCGCGTGCGCATCCGCTACATGACGCAGCGCAAGGCGCGGCCGCCCAGCTTCACGCTGTTCGGCAACCAGCTCGACGCGCTGCCCGAGGCGTACCTGCGCTATCTGACGAATGGCTTGCGGGACAATTTCGACCTGAAAGGCACGCCGTTGCGCTTCTCGGTGCGCAACAGCAAGAACCCCTACGCCTCAAAAAAGTAGCTATCGCCGGAAATTGGCGATGGTCTCGCTCTCGCCGAAAGACGGCGACAGCATCTCGACGATCTGCGGCGCGATCTCGTCGGGCGTCGGCAGGGTCGCCGGGTCTTCGCCCGGCATCGCCTTGGCCCGCATCGCGGTGCGCATCGGGCCGGGGTTCAGCAGATTGACCTTCAGATTGGTCTCACGGCATTCCGCCGCATAGGTCAGCGCCAGCATTTCCAGCGCGGCCTTGCTGACCGCGTACGCGCCCCAATAGGGCGTATGCTTTTTCGCCGCGCCGCTGGAGACGAATAGCACGCGGCCCGCATCGGACTGGCGCAGCAAGGGATCCATGGACCGGATCAAGCGCCAGTTGGCAGTGACGTTCACTTCCATCACCTCGGCGAAGCCCTTGGGCGTGATCTGCGCCAGCGGGGTCAGCGTGCCCAGCACGCCGGCATTGCCCAGCATCGCGTCCAGCTTGCCCCAGCGCTCATAGATCGAAGCCCCCAACCGGTCGATGGCGTCGAAGTCGCGCAGGTTCATAGGCACCAGCGTGGCGGTGCCGCCGATCTTCTGGATGGCGTCGTCGGTTTCTTCCAGCCCGCCTGTGGTGCGCGCCACCAGAATGACATGCGCGCCCGCGCCGGCCAGCGCCAGCGCCGCGGCGCGGCCAATGCCCCGCGACGCACCCGTGATGAGCGCGGTGCGCCCGGCCATTGCCTTGGTCATGGGAAGTCCTTCAGGCCACGTCCGCGAGGAACGAGAGCTGCTTGGTGCCGCCCGACAGATCGGTCAGCGAGATGGGATAGTCGCCGGTAAAACAGGCGTCGCAGAAATCCGGCGCCTTGGCATTGCGTTCCGGCTTCTCCATGGCGCGGTAAAGACCGTTCATGGAGATGAAGGCCAGGCTGTCGGCGCCGATGAAGCGGCGCATCTGCTCCACATCCATCTTGTGGGCCAGCAGTTCGTCGGTGTTGGGCGTATCGACGCCGTAGAAACACGAATGGGTGGTGGGCGGCGAAGACACGCGGAAGTGCACTTCCGACGCGCCCGCATCGCGCACCATGGCAACGATCTTCTTGGAGGTGGTGCCCCGCACGATGGAATCGTCCACCAGGATCACGCGCTTGCCCTTGAGCTTGGCGCGGTTGGGGTTGTGCTTCAGGCGCACGCCCAGATGGCGGATGGAATCCGACGGCTCGATGAAGGTGCGGCCGACATAGTGATTGCGGATGATGCCCAGCTCGAACGGGATCTTGGACTCATTGGCAAAGCCCAGCGCGGCGGGAACGCCGCTGTCGGGCACCGGGATCACCATGTCGGCATCCGCAGGAGATTCCTGCGCCAGAACCGCGCCGATATTCTTGCGCGCTTCGTAGACGTTGCGCCCTTCCAGCGTAGAATCCGGACGGGCGAAATAGATGTATTCGAAGATGCAAAAGCGCGACTGCTGCGCCTTGAAGGGGAAATGCGTGTGGACGCCGTCCTTGTCCACCACGATCATCTCACCCGGCTTCACGTCGCGGACATATTCCGCGCCGATGATGTCCAGCGCGCAGGTTTCGCTGGCAAAGATATACGCGCCGTCGAGCTGGCCCATCACCAGCGGCCGCACGCCGTTGGGATCGCGCACGCCGATCAGCTTCTTGGAGGTCAGCGCCACCAGCGAGTAAGCGCCCTGCACCTGGTGCAGCGCGTCGATCAGCTTTTCCACGATGCGCGGCTTGGTGCTGCGCGCGGTCAGGTGGATGATCGTCTCGGTGTCGGAGGTGGAATGGAAGATCGCGCCCTGCGCCACCAGTTCGGTGCGCAGCGTGTGGGCGTTGGTCAGGTTGCCGTTATGGGCAATCGCCAGCCCGCCGCCCGCCAGGTCGGCAAACATGGGCTGGATATTGGCGGCGCGGGAACCGCCGGCGGTGGAATAGCGGTTGTGGCCGATGGCGAACCGGCCGCGCAGATTGCGGGCGGCCTGCGAATTGCGGCCGAAGGCGTCGCCCACCAGCCCCATGTGACGTTCGGCAATGAACTGACCCTGGTCGTGCGAGACAATGCCCGCCGCTTCCTGGCCGCGATGCTGCAGTGAATGCAGCCCCAGAACCGACAGCGCCCCGGCATCGGCATGGTCAAAAATGCCGAACACGCCGCACTCCTCGTGCAGCGCGTCATCGTCCCAGATATGTTCGCTTTTTTCGGTCATCGAGCGCCGTTTCCGCCGGTCTCTATGAGCTTGTCTAGCTGCTGGCGGTCGTTGGCGCCATAGGTTTCGGGGGCCTGTGGTGCGCTCTTCTGCTGCACCGGCGCCCGCGGGGCGGGAG
Source organism: uncultured Alphaproteobacteria bacterium (assembly GCA_903837555.1). Taxonomy (GTDB): domain Bacteria; phylum Pseudomonadota; class Alphaproteobacteria; order Micropepsales; family Micropepsaceae; genus Rhizomicrobium. The sequence continues at coordinate 8,473 of CAILUV010000028.1, read as the reverse complement.
AAACACGGTTAGCATTGCCATTGTTGCGGATCAGGTCTGCCATGGGGTCAGAGCCGGCCGGTTTGGCGGCCTGTACCGGGGCGGGCGCGGCGCCCGGCGCCTGGCGTATCTCATTGCGTGGCTCAGGGGCGTAGCTGACATTTTTGGGGCCATCGGGCACAACCGAAAGCAGCACCTCGGCGGTGCTCTGAACCACCGGCAGAAGTTCCGCCTCGGTCAGCCAGCGCGGCTGCTCGCGGATGGGGTTGAAGTAGGTGTAGGCCAGATAGGCAAGCCCCACGATCACCAATCCGCGCACCACGCCAAAGGCGACGCCCGCCGCCCGGTCCAGCGGACCGATGGGCGAGTTCTTCACGCTTTCGCTGAAGCGGTGACTCATGAAAGCCAGCGGGATGAACACCGCTAGGAACACGGCGGCATAGGCCAGCACAGAGGCCAGCCAGGGCTGACTGACTAGGCTGCCCATCATGGGAATGAGATAGGGCCCGAAATAGAGACAGGCGAAGGCGGCAGCCACCCATTCGAAGATGGTCAGCGTTTCCCACAGGAAGCCGCGCCAGGCGGCGTAGCCCGCGGAAATGACAATGACCAGAACGATCAGACAGTCGAGGAAGGTGACCGACAGGCTCATGATTCGACTTTACCACGACGCGGCGTCGGTTCAGGCGCAAATCTCAGCAGACCGGCGACGTTGGTGATTTCCGTTAACGCCATGCCCGCCACCTCCGCCTTGGTTCCGGCCGGCACGAAGGCGTTCTTGAACCCCAGCTTGGCGGCTTCCTTCAGCCGGCTTTCGGCCTGGGGCACCGGGCGGATGTCGCCTGACAGGGAAATCTCGCCGAAAAATACCGTGTCGCGCGGCAAGGGCTCTCCGCCAAAGGATGAAACAAGCGCGGCGGCGGCCGCCAGATCGGCCGCGGGCTCGCCGATCTTCAAGCCGCCCGCGACGTTCAGATAGACATCGCTGGCGCCGATTCCAACCCCGGCGCGGGCGTCGAGCACCGCCAGGATCATGGCAAGGCGTCCGGTATCCCAGCCAACGACCGCGCGGCGCGGCGTGCCGTAGGAGGTGGGCGAGACCAGCGCCTGGATTTCGCACAGCAGGGGCCGCGTGCCTTCCAGTCCGGCGAATACCGCCGTGCCGGGCGATGCCGACTTGCGGTCGCCCAGGAACAGCGCCGACGGATTGGCGACTTCGGCAAGCCCCTTGCCGGTCATTTCGAACACGCCGATTTCGTCGGTGGCGCCGAAGCGGTTTTTCACCGCCCGCAGCACGCGGAAATGATGGCCGCGCTCGCCTTCGAAATAGAGCACGGCATCGACCAGATGCTCGACCGCCTTGGGGCCGGCGATCTGGCCGTCCTTGGTGACATGGCCGACCAGCAGCAGCGCCGCGCCCGACGCCTTGGCATAGCGCACCAGATCGAAGCTGGCGGTGCGCACCTGGGCGATGGTGCCGGGCGCCGCATCCAGCGCCCCGGTCCACAGGGTCTGGATGGAATCGATGGCGACGATGCCCGGCGGCTTGCCCGCTTCCAGCGTGGCCAGAATGTCTTCGACGCAGGTCGCCGCGCCCAGCATCAGCGGCGCGTCGGCCAACCCCATGCGGGCGGCGCGCATGCGCACCTGCGCCATCGCTTCTTCGCCGGAAATGTAGATCGCATGGCCGCCATTGACGGCGTACTTGCCCAGCGCCTGCAGAATGATGGTGGACTTGCCGATGCCCGGATCGCCGCCAACCAGCAGCGCGGAACCGGGCACCAACCCACCGCCGGTGACACGGTCGAATTCGGCGATGCCGGTGGGACGGCGCTCGGGCGGCGCGTCCTCAGTCTTCAAGTCTTCCAGCGTGATCTTGCGGCCCTTGGCCCGGCGAGTTGCGCCGGAGCCCAAGGGCGGCGCGACGCCCTCCTCCACGATGGTGTTCCAGCCGCCGCAGGCGTCGCACTTGCCCGACCATTTGGGAGTGGTCGCGCCGCAGGACTGGCAGGCATAGGAGGTGGAGGATTTCGCCATGATTCGAGTTTACCACAGCCGTCAACAGGCGCGGAAAACTCAGTCTTCCGGGGCCATCAGGCTTCTGGGCATATATTTGGCCATGATGGCGCGGGCTTGGGTGTACGTCAGCTTGACCTTCAGCCCCTGCTTTTCGGTCTCAAACCGGTCCTGCGGCAGGAAGGTCGCATAGCCCAGCACCAGGAACTTCAGGTTCAGGCCAATGTCTTCCGACACCGCCTTGATCTGGCAGGTGGTGTAATATTTCCGCTCCCCCAGGATCATCACCAGCGTGGGACGCAGCTCGGTGGCGTAGCGCTTGGCCCAGTAGTGCGTGCGCAGATAGAGGATCGGGCCCAAACTAAGCTTTTACCGCCATTTTGATCGGCCCTTCAGCTCGTCCGTTGATGAACTGATCCACATAGGGATTGCCGCTTTTGTCGATATCGGCGGTGGGGCCCTGCCAGATGATCTTGCCGCCATAGAGCATGGCGATGCGGTCGGAAATCTTGCGCGCCGAGGCCATGTCGTGGGTGATGGAGAGCGCGGTGGCGCCGACATCCTTCACGGTGGATGCGATCAGATCATTGATCACGTCGGCCATGATGGGATCGAGACCCGTGGTCGGCTCGTCGAAGAAGATGATTTCCGGATCGGCGGCGATGGCGCGGGCAAGACCCACGCGCTTCTGCATGCCGCCCGACAGTTCGACCGGGAAAAGCTCGCCGACATCCGCCGTGAGGCCGACCTTGGCCAGCTTCTGCATGGCGATATCGCGCGCCTGCGACCTTTTCATGCCGCGGCCCTGGATGAGCCCGAAGGCGACATTTTCCCAGACCGGGATGCTGTCGAACAGCGCCGCGCCCTGGAACAGCATGCCGAACTTCTTCATGACGCGATCACGCGCCGCGCCCTTGATATGGGTGATGTCTTCGCCATCGACCAGGATGGTGCCCTCGTCCGGGCGGATGATGCCCAGGATCGACTTGATGGTGACCGACTTGCCGGTGCCCGAGCCGCCGATGATCACCAGCGAGGAACGCGGTTCGATGGTCAGGTCGACGCCGTCCAAGACCACCTTGGAGCCGAAGCGCTTCTTGACGCCGATGAGCTGAATTTTCGGGGTCATTGGGAGAACAGCAGCGAGGTGAGAAGATAGTTGGCGGCCAGGATCAGGATCGACGACGACACCACCGCCGAGGTCGTGGCGCTGCCGACGCCCTGCGCGCCGCCCCTGGAATTAAAGCCGTGATAGCAGCCCATCAGCGCGATGATGAAGCCGAACACGCCCGCCTTGATCAGGCCCGACACGATGTCGGCCTGGGTGGCAAAATCCACGGTGTTCTTCAGGTAAGTGCCGCCGGAAAAACCCATGCTCTGGGTCGCCACCACATAGCCGCCGAACACGCCGATGCTGTCGGCGATGGCGACCAGGATCGGCATGCACAGCACGGCGGCGATCAGGCGCGGCACCACCAGATACTTGATCGGGTTGGTGGCCAGCGTGGTCAGGGCGTCGATCTGCTCGGTCACCTTCATGGTGCCGATTTCGGCGGCGATGGCGGCGGCGACGCGGCCCGCCACCATCAGGCCGGCGATCACCGGCCCCAGTTCGCGGGTGATGCCCAGGACCACGATCTGCGGCACCACGGCTTCGGTACCGAAGCGGTTGCCGCCCAGAAATATCTGCAGCGCCAGCGCGCCGCCGGTGAAGAAGGCGGTCAGGCCCACGACCGGCAGCGAGAAATAGCCGATGCGCATGATCTGCTGGCCGATCATCTTCCAATAGATGGGCGGAGCGACAATAGCGGCCAGCGCCGTGCCGGTGAAGACAGACAGCCGGCCGATATGGGCCAGCAGGTTCATCGTCGACCGGCCAATCAAAGCAAACGGATTCATGTGGTCTGGCCTGCCCTACCTTCATACACGCGCGGCATGCGGCGCAGCCGGGTCAGAATTTCATATTCGTTGGTGCCGGCGGCGGCGGCGACTTCGCTCAGGCTGACGGTATCACCGAGCAGTTCGGCCTCATCGCCCGGCGCCACATCGATGCCCGTGACATCCAGCGTGATCAGGTCCATCGATACCCGGCCCACGATCGGCGCGCGCCCGCCCGCTATCGCCGCCGCACCCGTGTTGGACAGGGTGCGCGGGATGCCGTCGGCATATCCGAGTGCCACGGTGGCAAGCATGGTCGGCCTTTTTGCGCGGAACGTGGCTGCGTAACCAACGCTGTCGCCGGTGTCAATTCCGCGGATTTGCAGCACTTTTCCGGTCAGAATGGCGACCGGCTGCATCAGGTTTTGCGCCGTATTCTGCGGATTGGCGCCGTACAGCGCCACGCCGGGCCGCACCAGGTCGAAGTGATATTCCATGCCCAGAAACGCGCCATGGCTGGCGGCCAGGCTGGCGGGCGCGGGCGGCAGCATCGCCAGCGCCTGTTTGAAGCGCGACAATTGCTGCGCATTCATCGGGCTGGCTTCGTCGCCGCAAGCCAGATGGCTCATCACCAGCACGATATTCAGACCCGACAGACGCGCCGCGCTCTGCCCCGACAGGATCGCCAGCTCGTCAGCGGCAAGACCCAGGCGGTTCATCCCGGTATCGACATGGATCACCGCATCCAGCGTGGTGCGCGCGGCGTTGGCGGCGGCGCTCCAGGCGGCGATGTCGCTCAAGCTGTTGAGCGCCGGGATCAGGCGATGGGTGAGCAGCGCGGGCACCGCGTCAGCCTGCGCCCCATCCAGCACAATGATGCGCGCCTGCGGCAAGATTCCCCGCAGCGCCACGCCTTCGGCCAGGCGCGCCACGAAGAAGGTATCGCAACCCGCGCCCGCCAGCGCCGGGGCCACGGCGGCCGCGCCCATGCCGTAGGCATCAGCTTTCACCACGGCGGCGACGGCGCACGGCCCGGTCATGCGGCAATAGGTGCGGTAGTTGGCGACGATGGCGCCAAGGCGCACTGTCAGCCGCGCCGCTTCGAAATCCTCGCCAGCACCCGTCATGGGCGCAGGATGGCGGGCGGGGGCGGGCGCGTCCACTAATTCCCACCCAGGATAGAGATGCCGCCGCCACCCGTGGACGGACTGAGGCACGGCGTGTGCTGCAGGATCGGGCAGCCGCCCGTGGCCGAATTGCGGCCCATCTGCAGATCGCGCTGCTGCTGCTCCGAACCGGTGACGCGGATGCCGTCGTCCGGCGGCGGTTCGCGCAGGCGCGGCATGACATTGCCCGGCAGCATGATCAGCGAACCGTTGGGCAACTTCAACCCGCGCCAGGGAATGCCGCCACAGGCCTGGCGTTCGCCGCGCGTCAGATGCTCCCAGGTTCCGGCGCTGCAGGCCAGTTCGCGGCCTACCGCAGCGAGAATGTCGCCGGGTGTCGCGGCATGGCCCTCGCTGTCGGGAACGACTTCGGGCTTGGGAACGGTGATGGGCGCGGTGGTGATCAGGGGCATCGCCTCGGTCTGCACATCGGGATTGACCGTGCGCAGTGGCGGCGCATTGGGATTGTTGCCGAGAGCGGGAAACATCATCAGCGTTTCGATCACCGGGCGGGTGAGCTCGTTGTACTGGCGCACCGATACCACCAGCGCCGTGAACAGCACGAAATGCAGCAGGCCCACGGCCGCCCACGACGCGACGCGTCGGACTTTTGTGCGCCGAAATTCCGCGGGGTTGCCCTTTGGACGCAGGAACGGGTGCGTCATGGCAGGGGCTTGGTTATCGATCGTCAAAAGTCCCTATCCGTCGCAAAAGCGCTTCCCCGCCACCCCCACCATATAGGAGCCGCAGCAGGGGCAAAACAGGGTAAGCCCCTGCCGCGATGGCGGAAATGGGGCCAAAATGCTACGCCAAGCCATGCGGATTTATCTGATCAACCTGGCCCGGCGGCCCGACCGGCTGGCCGCCATGCAGGCCCAGGCGGGCGCCCTGCCCCTGACCCGGATCGAGGCGGTGGATGCGGCCAGCGCGGACGCGGCCGATGTGGACCGCTGGTTCGCCGCCAGCGGACCGCTGGGCGAAATCCCGCGCGGCGACAAATGCTGCCTGCTGTCGCATCGCCGCGCCTGGGAGATGTTCGTGGCATCGGGCGATGCCCATGCCGTGTTTCTGGAAGACGATGTGCGGCTGTCGCCGTCATCGGCGGCGCTTCTGACCAGCGACAACTGGATTCCTCCATCAGTGCAAGTGGCGAAGCTGGAGCATTACGGCCCGCCCGGCCAGCGCGTGTTGCTGAATGATCTGCGTGCGGTGGGCGAAGATTTCCAACTGGGGCGGATGCTGTCGCGCCACACCGGGGCGGCGGCCTATATCCTGTCACGCGACGCGGCGCGCGTCCTGCTGGAAGAAAAGCGCTTCAACCTGCCGGTCGATCACCTGTTGTTCAATCCCAACAACTCGCCGCTGTTCGCGGCGCTGTCGCCCTGGCAACTGGTGCCCGCCATCGCGCGGCAGACCGAATTTGTCGGCGAGAAATCCGACATCGAAGGCACACGGGTGGGCCTGCGCCGCCTGGACTGGACCTATATCCGGCGCGAGCTGGTGCGTTTCGCCTATGACCTGCGGCTGCTGCCGATGCAGTTCATCGCGCTGCGGCGCGGGGCGAAGTTCGTCGCCATGCGCGCCGACTGATCGGCGCCCTGATCAGCTCTTCGACGGCGTATAGCCATCCTGCGCCATGTTGCTGAAGCGGGTGTACATGCCTTCGAACACCAGATCGATGTTGCGCGTGGCGCCGTGGCGGTGCTTTTCCACCAGCACTTCGGCGCGGTTGGTGGCGCGTTCCAGCTTTTCCATCCACTTGGCATGTTCGGTGCTGCCCGGCTCGGGCTCGCGCGACTTGAGGTAATATTCCTCGCGATAGACGAACATCACCACGTCGGCGTCCTGTTCGATCGAGCCGGATTCGCGCAAGTCCGACAGCACCGGGCGCTTGTCGTCGCGGGCATCGACGCCACGGGAAAGCTGGGACAGCGCCAGCACCGGCACGTTCAATTCCTTGGCCAGGGTTTTCAGGCCCTTGGTGACTTCGGTGATTTCCTGCACGCGGTTTTCGTGGCGGCGCGACGGTTCAACCAGTTGGAGGTAATCAATAATGATAAGGCCGATATTCTTTTCGCGCTTCATGCGGCGGGCGCGGGCCGCGATCTGGGCGATGGAAATGCCGCCGCTGTCGTCGATGTACAGCGGCAGGGAAGAAAGATCCTGCATGGCGAGAACGAACTTCTCCCATTCGCTTTCGCTGAACTTGCCGTTGCGGATTTTCCACATTTCCAGCTCGGCCTGTTCGGACAGGATACGCGCCGAGAGCTGCTGCGCCGCCATTTCGAGGCTGAAGAACAGCACCGGCGCGCCGCTGGGAAATTCGGCATTGGCTTCCAGGTCGCGCATATATTGCTGGGCAGCATGGAAGGCCATGTTGGTGCCCAGCGCCGTCTTGCCCATGCCGGGGCGCCCCGCCAGGATCAGAAGGTCGGACGGCTGCAGGCCGCCCAGCAGGCTGTCGATATCGGTGAAGCCGCTGGTAATGCCCGAAATGCGCCCGCCGCGGGCATGGGCCTTTTCCGCCGACTCCACCGCCCGGCGCAGGGCTTCGTGGAAATCCAGCGCGCCTTCGCCATACTTGTTGGTCTCGGCCACCGCATAGAGCGCCTTTTCGGCCTCGGCGATCTGTTCCTTGGAGGATTTCTCGGTCGGCGCGTCATAGGCGGTGTTGACGATATCCTCACCGATGCGGATCAGGCTGCGCCGCACATACAGGTCCGACAGGATATTGGCATAGTCGCGCACATTGGGGATCGCGGGGGCGGCGGCGCGCAAGGCATCGAAATAGGCCTGGCCGCCGGTCTCAATCACGCCGGGATCGGATTTCATCGTCGCGTGCAGGGTCAGCGGCGTCACCACCACGCCGCCGCGCTCAATCATTTGCGACATGGTGTCGTAAATGCGCGCATGCAGCGGATCGTAGAAATGCTCGGACTTCACCAGCGCGCTAGCGCGTTCCATCGCCCGGTTGTCGGCCAGGATCGCGCCCAGCAAAGCCTGCTCGATGTCGATATCGTAGGGGACGTGGCGATAGGCTTCTTGTTCCATGATCCCGTGAATCGTCTGGCGCGCAACGTTGCGCGGGGCGTGCAATCAACATTTCGCAGCCCCGCCATTCAAGCGGCATGAACTTCCGTTCACAGGCCTGAACGCAGGCGAAATGGCGAGCCCCTATACCTAGTGGCGCGAGCCGTCCGCACCCCTACGCGCCGGGCGCGGATCGGACGTCAAAGACTGGCGATGATCCCTTGCGCCGCCGCCGGATTGCGTTCCTTGGCGCCGCTGATTGTCCTGCCGGATATTTTGTACCAGCGTGATTGAGACTACTGCATAGCTGGCGTTCCATCCAGATGGGGTGGCACGGGCATAAAAGCCTGCGGCGCTGGCGGTCGATATCCCAGCGATGAATGGGGTCTGACGGTGTTGTAGTG
>CAILUV010000027.1 GCA_903837555.1 uncultured Alphaproteobacteria bacterium | reverse complement strand
GTCTGCACGTTGCGCAGCGTCTGGCGCACCTGTCCGGCGAAATCGTCGGGAGCAACATTGGTCTTGGGATCCTGCGGCCCTTGCCCGGAGACATAGACGAAGCCATTGGCGATGACCGCGTGAGAATAATGTCCGCCAGGCTTGGCGGCGGCGTCCACGATAAGAGCCTTGCGCATGATCCCTCCGTTTCTCGTTGGCCTGTGATGGGCGCGTCTGGTGTATCGCACATGGGACCAAAGAAAAAGGACCGGCGCCGTCAGCGCCGGTCCTGTTCTGGTATCGACGAAAGCCTAGCGGCGGGTGCCGGGCGCTTCGGAGATGGTCTTGGCGTTGGCCGCCTTGCGCGCGGCCAGGTAGCGGTCGAACTCGGCACGGCTCATGCGCACACGGCCCGGCGTGCCCAGCGCCCATGCAGCCATGGCGTCATACTTCTTGGGCGTCCAGCCACCCTCGAACTCGCCGCCATTGGCGCCGGTGCGGTTGAGCTCGAAATTGTAAGTGTCTTCGAGCTGGGTGAATTCGGCGGATGCCACCGCCTCTTCCGCCAGAATGGCCGGAATAAAGATCACGCCATCGGTCTTGGCCACCACCAGATCGCCCGGCAGCACCGAGGCGCGGCCGATGCGGATTGGGGCATTGATCGAGGTCAGCGTCATGTCGACCCAGTAAGACGGGTCATAGGCGCGGTACAGGCCCGGCAGGTTGGGAATCTCGCGCGCTTCTTCGGCGTCACGGATGCCGGCGTCGAAGATGAAGCCCGAATGGGTGTGGGCGGCGATGCCACTGGCCAGGTTGGAACCGATCAGCGTGCCTTCCACCACCTTGCCGAAGCCGTCGGCGACATAGACGTCACCCATCACCAGTTCGTTGATCGGCCACTGGTTGTTGCCGGTGACGCGGCCATCGCGCTTGCCCTCGGCATTGATCACGTTGACCATGTCGGGACGCGACGGCATGTACTGCGCCGTCAGCGCGCGGCCGGCAAAGGCCTTGCCGGGCTGCAGCGACTGCCAGCCGCCTTCAAACTGGGCGTTGTAGCCCTTGGAGCGCAGGAAGCCCCAGATATTCTCCAGCGGCACTTTGGTGACGCGGTCCAGCAGCGAATCCGGTACCTTGGGACGGCCATCCGGGAAACGTTCGCCCTTCCATTCGGACGTGTAATTCATCATCTGCGCCCGGGTCTGCTTGACCTGCGCCATGGCAGGGGACGCGGCCAGTGCGATTGCGCATCCGAGCAGCGCGGCTTTCAACAGTTTCATTTTTATTCTCCTCAAGAATGTGTTGCGCATTTGCGCATTAATTTCACCACCCGGCGGCTCGCTCAAGCTCGCCGCGTTCGTCACTCGAAATGGTCCACTGGACCATTTCGTTGGCCTGCGGCCAACCGTTCCTCACCCCCACCATTGCTCGCCGGGTGCGAGATGCGCCTTGGCGACGTCGGGATTGATGTCGAAGCCCAGGCCGGGCTTGTCCTGAATGTGGAAGTAGCCGTCCTTCCAGAACGGACCTTC
>CAILUV010000026.1 GCA_903837555.1 uncultured Alphaproteobacteria bacterium | reverse complement strand
GCGGCCCTCAAGGTTCCGCAGCCCGAAATCCACGTCAGTCCCAATCGTCTGGCCAAGTATGACGCGGTTGCTCGCGTTCTGGCGGACGCCCAGCGTCTCGGCGCCACCCATATTGGCTTCACGGGGATTGATCAGTATAATTAGGTCGTGTGGGACACGGCCGTGGGGAAAAGCGCGCGGCAAATCCGCGCGCTTTTCCTTTTTAGAGAATGCGAAAGAGGTCTTGTTATGACTACGAGTAAGATGCGTGCCGCTCTGACGGCGATCCTTCTGGGTACGGCCACCATGACCGCCCTGGTGCTTCCCGCGCATGCGCAGGCTCAGGTCAGCGCCCGCGTCGGCGCCGCGCTGAAGGAAGCCCAGGCCCTGGCGACCGCCGGCAACTACAAGGCCGCGATGGCCAAGATCAACGAGGCCGATGGCGCGCCGGGCAAGACCCCGGCCGACAACACGATCATCAACCAGATGCGCAACTTCGTCGCCGTGAAGTCGGGCGACACCTCGACCGCCGCCGGCGCCAAGGCGAAGTTCGCCATGGACTACAATGCCCGCAAGTGGAAGGACGTGATCGGCGCCGCCGACACGCTGCGCAAGCATGGCGCGCTGGGCGCGCAGGAACAGCTCCTGATCGCGCAGGCCTATTACAGCTCGGGCGATTTCGCCGGCTGCTCGCGTTACGTCAAGACGCTGGGCAATGGCGACACCGCGCTGGAACTGGCGGCCCGCTGCGCCTATGAAAATGGCGACGAAGTCACCCAGCGCCAGGCGCTGGAAACGCTGGTGTCGCGCGGTGGCAAGCCGGAACACTGGAAGAGCCTGCTGCGCCTGGCCGAACGTACCCGCGGCCTGTCCGACGCCAACACGCTGGACATCAACCGCATCCGCATGCTGACCGGCAACATCGTCACCAAGGACGATTATCTGCTGCTCGCCCAGCTCGCGGTGCAGCTCGGCAATGCCGCCGAAGCCCAGTCCGTGACCGAAAAGGGCATCGCCGCCAAGGTGCTGAATGACGAACGCAGCACCCGCCTTCTGAACCTGGCCAAGACCCAGGCCGCCGCCAACGCCGCCAACCTGCAGAAGAACATCGCTGCGGGCCGCGCCCAGGGGAGCGGCGAAGCGTTGCTGCGCGTGGGTTCGGACCTGGCGAGCCAGGGCAAGGGCAAGGAAGCCCTGCCGATCGTTCAGGAAGCCATCAAGAAGGGCCTGAAGGACCAGGCCAACGGCCAGATCACGCTGGGCCGCGCTTACCTGGCCGCCGGCCAGAAGGCCGACGCCCAGAAGACCTTCAGCAGCGTGAAGGCGCCGCCGAAGGACCAGATGGTCGCCAATCTGTGGACGGTGGTCTCGCGCCGCTAGCCGCTTTCAAGCGACTCAAGAACCAGGGCGCCGGAGCAATCCGGCGCCCTTTTTCTTGGCCGCAGGTGGCGCGGTCTGCCGGCATGACCCCGTAAAAACCAGTCATTTGCGCCAAAAATGCTGCGACATTCTGGCGTCCGGGTGCGCTAGAAACTTTTGCTGCAAGTGCTAACTTCCCGCGCCTTAACAGGAGCCGGACCCTTCAGCCCGGTAACAGTAAAGACCTGACGGCGCCTTTTACCGCCCGGCCTGCTTTTCAAGCGAGGCACTCCCTTTCATGACAACGCATGCAAACGCGCCCACCTGGCGCACCCTTTCGCTCACCCTCGGCGCGCTGGGCGTCGTGTTCGGTGATATCGGCACCAGCCCGCTCTACGCCATGAAGGCATCGGTCCAGGCGGCGGGCGGTCCCGACGCGGCGGCGATTTACGGCTGCGTCTCGCTGATCTTCTGGTCGCTGATCGTGGTGGTGACGCTCAAATATGTTTTCCTGATCCTGCGCGCCGACAATCACGGCGAAGGCGGGGTGATGGCGCTGGCGGCGCTGGCCCACCGCGCGCCCGTATCGCGCGCCGCCAAGACCTTCATCGGCGTGGCCGCGCTTCTGGGCCTGGCGCTGTTCTATGGCGACGGCATGCTGACGCCCGCCATCTCGGTTCTGTCGGCGGTCGAAGGCCTGTCGGTCGGCAACCAGGCGCTGGGGCATCTGGTGTTGCCCATCACGCTGGCGATCCTGGTGGCGCTGTTCGCGGTGCAAAGCCATGGCACGCACAAGATCGGGCGCTTCTTCGGGCCGATCATCCTGCTGTGGTTCGCGGCGCTGACCGTGCTGGGCGTGGTGGCGATCCTCAAGGCGCCGCAGATCCTGCACGCGGTCAATCCGCTTTATGCCGTGCAGCTGTTCATCGTCTATCCCTGGGGCGGCTTTGTCACGCTGGGCTCGGTGGTGCTGGCGGTGACGGGCTGCGAGGCGCTGTATGCCGACATGGGCCATTTCGGACGGCGCGCCATTCAATGGGGCTGGCTGTTCGTGGCGTTTCCCGCGCTGAGCATCAATTACTTCGGCCAGGGCGCGCAGCTTCTGGCTGATCCGACCAACCATTCGGCGCTGTTCTTTTCGCTGGTGCCGGAATGGGCGCATTACCCGATGGTGGCGCTGGCGACCTGCGCGACCATCATCGCGTCGCAGGCGGTGATCTCGGGCGTCTATTCCATCACCCGCCAGGCCGTGCAGCTTGGCCAGTTGCCGCGCATGGCGGTCAACCACACCAGCGCCGATGAGATCGGCCAGATCTACATGCCGCGCATCAATGCGATGCTGTGCGTCGGCGTGGTGCTGATCGTGCTGATCTTCAAGACCTCCGAAAGCCTGGCCATCGCCTATGGCATCGCGGTCACCGGCGTGATGGTGATTTCGACGCTGCTGGTGGGCGTGGTGGCGATGCATCGCTGGCGCTGGAAGCCGTGGATCGTGTGGACGGTGTTCGGCGTTTTGGGCGCGATCGACATGGCGTTCCTGATTTCGAACGGCCTGAAGATCGCCGAAGGCGGCTGGCTGCCGCTGCTGGTGGCGGTGGGCGTGTTCCTGGTGATGGACACCTGGCGTATCGGGCGGCGCGCCCATCTGGACAAGGTGCGCGAAGGCGCGCTGGGCATCGACCTGTTCCTGGAGCGGGCCGACAAGCAGCGCATTCCCGGCACGGCGGTGTTCCTCAGTCCGCGCCTGGACGTGACGCCCGGTGCGTTGCTGCACAGCCTCAAGCACTACCATGTGCTGCATGAGCGGGTGGTGATCTGCGCCATTACGGTCGCCGACACGCCGCACGTGCCGGAAAGCCGGCGCGTGCATGTGGAAAAGCTGGGCAAGGGCTTTTTCGCCGTCAAAGTCAGCTACGGCTTTTTTGAAAACCCGGATGTGCCCGCCGCGCTGGTGCTGGCGCGGGCGCAAGGTTTGGCGCTGGAGCCGGACATGACCACCTACTTCCTGGGCCGCGAAACGCTGGTGGCCGGGCATGATCCGCGCGTGAAGGGCTGGCGCGTGGCGCTGTACATGTGGCTGGCATCGCATGCGCTGTCGCCCGCGCGCTTCTATCGCCTGCCGCCGGGCCGGGTGGTGGAACTGGGAACACAAGTGACGATCTAGGCTTTTCGTTTCGCGGCGGCCTGGCCTCAGGCTGGGCCGCCGCGAGCGAAGGAGTTGGCATGAAGCCGCGAATTTCCGTTCTGACGCTGGGCGTGACGGACCTGGAACGATCCCTGCGCTTCTACCGCGACGGGCTGGGGCTGCCGACCGACGGCATCGTGGGGCGCGAATTTGCGCATGGCGCTGTGGCCTTCTTTGAATTGTCGGGCGGGTTGCGGCTGGCGATCTGGGCGCAGCGCGACATGGCGCACGACACCGGGCTGCCGGTGCAGACGATCAGCGCCACGGCCCAGACCATTGGGCACAATGTCATGCGCAAGGATGAGGTCGACGCCGTGATGGCGGCGGCGGGCCGCGCGGGCGCCGATATCATCAAGCCGCCGCAGGATACCTTCTATGGCGGCTATGCTGGATATTTTCGTGACCCGGACGGGCATGTCTGGGAAGTCGTGTGGAACCCGCAGATGCTGCCGGCGGACTAGTCGCGGCCCTTGAAGGCGAACATGAAGAAGACCATGGCGGCGAGGATCGAGACCGCGCCCAGCGCCATGATGCTGACGCGGCGCAGCACCGGGTCGAAGTCGAAAACCTGCAACAGTGCCGCTACGCCCAGCGCCACGAACACCATCGCCATCGCGAAGCTTTGCAGCTTGCTCATCGTCCCGCCCTTTTGCCCACCGCCATGGTAGCGCAAGCGGCGGGGTGCGTCAGCGGGAGGCAAATGCTTGATAACGTAGGGGAATCCCGTACAGGTTGTGCCGCGCGTGACGGGCCTGCGCCGTTAATAAGTTGTTTTTAATGAAAGAAATCTCGTTCGGTACGGAACAGGACGGTCCCCGGCGCGCTCTATCTGCCATCAGGGGGCGCGAGAACACCATGGCAGACGTCATACCATTTCCCGACCGACCACCCCGCAAGCCGACCGTGCTGCTGGTGGACGACGAATATCTGGTGCGCGGCGTGCTCAGCGAGATCCTCAAAGAGGCGGGTTTTGCCGTGGTGCCGGCGGAAAACGGCGCCGAGGCGATCCATATCCTGTCCGGGCTGGAGCATATCGACCTGGTGTTTTCCGACATCAAGATGGCGCCGCTGGACGGCTTTGAAGTCGCCAAATGGGCGCATGAACACAAGCCGGGCCTGCCGGTGATCCTGGCCAGCGGCTACAGCGGCAAGACCAACATGGCCGCCGAGCTGAACGGCGTGCAGTTCTTCCGCAAACCCTTCGACTTCGACGCGGTGGTGGAAAAAATCCGCGACACGCTGGGCGACAAGAAAAGCGGCTAGCGACCGCGCTGGGCCATCAGGTAGGCGCGGGCATCGACATCGGGGGCTTGCGCGACGCCGCCGCGGCCTTCTTCCAACTCCACAAGCGTGAAATCCATCTTCGCCTCGTAAGAGCGGTCGAGCTGGTTGCGCAAGCGTTGCTGGGCGTCATACCAGTGGCGCTTGACCATGTTGTCACGGCAGGTGGCGGCCTCGTTGTTGTCCGCGCCCCAGCGGCGTTCGACGCAGTGATAGGGATCGAAGGAAAAGCGGAACAGGCGGCGGCGGGCTTCTTCATAGCCGAAGCGCACTTGCGATCCGTCCGTGCGCTTGTAGATCACGGTGCAGCGGGCGGCGGCGCGGTCGTAGGTGTCCAACATGTCGTTGGCCAGGTCGAAGCCGTTGTAAACGATCTGCGGGTCTTTCGCCCGCCACAGCGTCAGAAAGCGTTCGGCATTGTCGCGCACTTCCTTGAAGGCGGTTTTCAGCCGCGCGTCGCGTGACGGCGTGGAATAGGTCTCCCAGTCGCCTTCGGTGCCGTAAATGTTGGGCGGCAGGCGCGAGGGTTGCGGGCGGTTCTGGATTCCGGCGGCCAGCGAAATGTCGATGGCCCCGGCGCGATAGGACAGGTCGGCGCAGTTGGACAGGACAAGGTCAGCGATTTCCTGCACCGGGTTGAAGCGCAGGCGGCCGCCGCTCAAGGACGCGCGGACGAAGTCGTAATAGTCCATGCGCTGGCCATTCAGCAGGAAGGCGCCGGATTTCCACTGGGCGTCGGCGGGGCGCGGGCCATTTCCAAAGTATTGAACCAGCGAGAAATCGGAAATCTGCGCGTTGCTTGCCAGCACGATGCGCCCGCCCACCAGCGCGCCGTCGGGGGCGCGGGTGGCGCCCACCAGCTTTACGGGCCGCCAGTTCTTGAAGCCCGATCCCATGCCCGGCGAGGCGCGCACGAAGCGCAGGTCATAGGTGCCGCGCGTCAGCGTGTTGTCGGGATGGGCGTCGATATAGCGGATGCGCCCGTCGCGCTTGACCTTATAGATGACCGCCAGATGGCCGTTTGGGTCATAGATGGTGGTGCCGGGACGAATGGAGCGGGCATCCAGCGCCGGGGAATACAGGTCGTCGCCGCCCAGTTCGGGATGAATGCGAAAGGTGGCCGAGGAAATATGGTCGCGCAGATGGTTGATCAGGCGCAGCGCATTGTCGCCGGTCAGCACGTCGCGGCGGCTTGCCACCTGGTTGCCGCGCGGCGAATAGCGGATGTCGCGGGTGCGCCCGCGCGGCGAGACACTCTGGACGTAGGTAAAAGGCAGGCCGCGCTTCCAGGCGTAATAGAAGCGCAGGAAATAGGGCAGATCGGCGCAATCGGCGCGAAAGGCAAAGCGCGGCGGATCGCTGGCGCGGAACGGGTTGGCCGGGCTGGCGATGCATTGTGCGACGGTGCGGCAACCGGATTCGCCGATCGCGGTGATGAATTCGCCATAGCCGCGCTCGTCGGCGGCGCTCCACCCGTCGCTCATGATGCGCATGGTGTCGTTGGCGCGGGTGGGGAAGGCAAATAGAAGAAGCGACAGGCTGGCCGCAGCCAGACCCCAGGCGCGTTTTGTCATTCCCGGCGAGCCCCAAGCGAAGCGCGGGGCGAGGGCAGGGAGTCCATGTGGAAACCGTCCTGATGGCGGGATGGATTCCCTTCCCTCGCATCGCTTTGCGATGCTCGCCGGGAATGACAGTTTGAGTCAGACATAGATCATCTTCACGCGCATGCCACAGTCTCTGGAGATGTTCTGGCCGGGCATGAAAGCTGCGGATTCTGTCAAAAGTTGGCAGGCCCGGGCGACGGCTTTCATATCGGTCCCTTGAAGGACTCCGCCACCGGATCGGGCCGGAACACCATTTTCTTGGACAGGACAAAGTTGAACGCCAGCCCCAGCAGCACGCCGCTGATAAAGGCCAGGTTGATGTCGTTGAAGGGCGGCGGGGCGAAGCGCAGCATCACGCTGTAGAGGCCGACATTGACCAGCCCGCCCACCGCATTGGCGGCGAGGAACCGGCCCCATTCGGCCATTGTGCCGGTGAAACTGTGCGACCGCTGGTCGGCAAAGGTGAAATAGCGGTTGCCCGCCCAGGTGAAGGTCGCCGCCACCAGCCAGGCCAGCACGCGCCCGAAATAGGGGCCGGTGCCCAGGTGCAGGAACAGGTGCAGCGCCGCCCAGTCCACCGGCATGCCAAGGGCGCCGATCACGGCAAAGCGCAGGATGGACATCTGCGACAGCCGTGCGAGCAGCGTCATTTGGGATGCTTGTCCAAATTCTGGGGGCCGGGAATGGCGAGATACGCCATGCGCTTGGCTTCCCAGCGGCCGCGCGTGACGGTGTCGAGGATCAGGCCCGCGGTGCCGGCCAAAAACGCCACCAGCATCAGGCCCATCGACAGCACGGCGGTGGGCAGGCGCGGCACCTGGCCGGTTTCCAGGAATTCATGCACCACCGGAATGCCGATCAGCAGCGACAGAGCTGCGAACAGCACCGCCTGAAGGCTGAAGAACAGCAGCGGGCGTTCCTCGCGCAGCAGGTAGAAGATCATGCCCAGGATGCGAAAGCCGTCCTTGAAGGTCGAAAGCTTGGAGGCCGAACCGATCGGGCGTTCCTTGTAGGCGGTGTCCATCTCGGCCATCGGCATCATCAGCCGCACGGCATGGATGGTCAGCTCGGTTTCGATGGCGAAGCCTTCGGCGGTCAGCGGAAAGCTCTTGACGAAGCGGCGCGAAAACACGCGATAGCCGCTCAGCATGTCGGGCATGTTGACGTTGAACAGCGTGGAGGTCAGCCCGGTCAGCAGCTTGTTGCCGAAGACATGTCCCGGTCGATAGGCGGCGGCCTCGGTATGGATGCGCCGGGCGGTCAAAAGGTCGACGCCTTCGGCCACCAGCTGCTCGACCATGTCGGGCGCGGCGGCGGCGTCATAGGTGTCGTCGCCATCGACCAGCACATACACATCGGCCTCGATGTCGGCGAACATGCGGCGCACGACATTGCCCTTGCCCTGGCGCTTTTCACAGCGCACCACGGCCCCGGCCTGGGCGGCGCGGGCAATGGTGCCGTCACGGCTGTTGTTGTCATAGACATAGACGGTGGCGCCGGGCAGGGCGGCGCGGAAGTCCGTCACCACCTTGGCGATGGCGGCTTCCTCGTTGTAGCAGGGCACCAGCACCGCGACGTTCATGGGATTCTCGCTAGCGGGCACCACTGATAGAGCCCGGTAATGTTTGTATCGAATTGCTGGCAGACGGGCCAGCGGATCGCCAGGCGGTAATCCTTCAGCGCGTCGCGGGCGCGGGTCATGTCGGTGGCATCCGCGATCAGGTAGAGTTCTCCGCCCTTGCCCAGATGTTCGCCCACGCGGCGTTTCATCTGCTTGGTCAGCCCGCTGCCGTCGCGCGGCTGCAGGAACCAGCCATCGATGCGCAGGATGGGGATCTGCTTGGGAAGGGTGGTGGCGATGAAACCCAGCGGCGCGTCGCCGGTCATCAGCACCATGGTGTTGTCGGGGTTGGGAATGGGCGGCAGCGCGGTTTCGATATAGGGGTCTTCGACCGGCGCGCGTTCCAGGAACTCGCTGCGGGTGGTGACCAGCACCAGCGCGGCCAGGCCCACCAGCACCAGCAGGCGCGTCTTCCGCGCCCAGGGCATCAACCCGATGGCGGTGGTGACCAGGAGGATGCTGAGCATCTCCAGCAAGATCGCATAGCGGTAGATGGCGAAGAATTTCAGCCAGGCGACGTAGCCGGCGGCGGCAAAGGCAAAGAGAATGATGGCGGCGCGGCGTTCGACCAGCGCGTCGCGGGCATCCTTGCGCAGGATCAGCAGCACGCCCGCCGGGATCACCAGCACATAGGCCAGCAGCACGCGGATATCCTGCGCCGCCAGGTCGCCCGCCACGTGCCAGTCCAGCGTGAACAGGAACGGGAAGAACAGTTGCCGCCAGAAGGTGGTCGGCACAAAGCGCAGGTCGCGGTAATGCGCTTCCAGCGCCAGCGGCGATTGCCAATAGGCGTTGAAATAGGGAAACAGCGGATTGCCCGTCAGGTCATAGACATAAAGCATCCAGGGCGCGGCGAAGATGGCGCACCCGATGATGCCGGCGATGCCGCCCGCAGCCAGCCGCACGGCGATGTGCTGCCAGCTTCCGCCCACCGCCAGAAGCGCGGCGGCGAAACCGACGCACCAGGGCATGGCGGGCAGCTTCAGGCCCATCGCCAGCCCGGTGATCAGGCCTGCGACAGCGGAAAGAATGGCGGCGTGCTTCAGCGAACCCGTGCGCAAGGCGTCGCGGTTGCAGACGATGATGGCCAGGCCCGTCAGGGCGAAACAAGCCATGACGTTGTCGTAATAGGTGGTGCCGAACTCGGTGATCGTCAGCGCGCCGAACTGGCCCAGGATGGCGAGCGCGCCCGCCAGAAGCTGCGCGTCACCCGGCTTGGCGACGACACGCAGCGCGCTGCGACCGATCAGATAGAGCGGGATGACAGTGGCACCCTGCACCGCGCCCAATACGCCCAGCGCGATCCACGACGTGGAGTGGGTGGCCAAGAGATAGAAGGGCACGTCGAGATAGGGGTTGTACCAGCTTCCCGCATGGGCGACGGCGACGTCCATCCCCATGCGCCCGTTCAGCAGGGCATAGGGGCCGTACCAGTGGTAATTGCGGAAGTCCCAGCTCGTGTCCTTGCCCAACAGGATCACGAACCCCGCCCAGAACAGCAGGGTCAGGCCCAGAAAGGTCCATTCGCGGGCGGTGAGGCGTCCGGTGGGCGGCATGATGGCGTGTGGAAGCCCCAGTTTCTGGGGTGTTTGTAGCCTGTCCGAGGCTCGCCGGTAAGGGTCTATAAGACACTGCTTTAGAAGGCATTTTCGAGAAATTCGTTCAAAGGGTCGATCTCATGCAAGGCGCGACCCAAGCCCGCGACACCCTTTCAGATTGGCTCCCGCCGCTTACCAACAACAACCCGATATTGGGGGGCACCGAGATTGGCGAATAATCGGATGTCCACGACCACATAAGTACTCCCGTCAGGCGTATACACGTCAATCAGGTCCAGTTTGTGGAGGTGTGGCTCCACAGGCGGGACTTCAAAAACACCGCCGACCCAATATGACGGCGTGCTGGTTCGATTAAAAATAACGTCGGGTAGCAATGGCTCGAATTTCTCTACACCGCCCATTCTTGCTACGGCGTACGCATGCCCAATTTTGGCGAGCATTCTGCAAAAGGGTGCAGCGTTGAAAGAACCTAGTCGGTGGCCTTTTACGCTATGACTTCTCCGCAATAGCGCGGCCTCTTTTTCATCATATGCTGACCAGAGAACTCCGGGATGATCTTCCCGAGGGAGTTTGCCGTCTAATATCCCCGGTAAGTGAAACCTAGCGCAAACCAGCGCCGTCGGATGTTGACCAGCAGGCACTTTAATAGTCGATGTGGAGTTGTTGTTATGTACGAGAATTACATCAAGTTCTGATGGTCTTTCCCGTTTATGACTCGTCGGAAGATTCATCCGAATTCTCAGTGGGCCGAACATTGTCCTTAAGCACGTGTGCTCAAATCTTTTTGTTACATCGGCACAGTCACGGCAGCTTGATTTCGGCAGCGTCGCGGTCCCACCTAAGCCGTAGGGAATGATGTGTTCGCGAGAAAGTGCGCAATTTGTTGCGCCACAATACATGCAGAATCCGAGAGGCGGAAAGCCTGCTGTCACTTAACTCTCTTTAAAAAAACGGAAGCAATCTACCCAATCTCCGGCCCGCCGCCGTCTTTGGGCATCGGCTTGTTGCTGCCGGGGAGGCGGCCGGGCGGAGCAAGTTGGTGGCGGCGGTCGTCGAGCAGCAGCGGTTCGCGCAGGCGCAGCGGTTTCTGGTCGGCTTTTTGAATTGTCTGCGCGGGCGGCGTGGGCGGCGTGGGTGTCGATGGCGCGGCGAAAGCGGATGTTGAAAACGCCAGCGCGCAGGCCGTGGTCAGGATCACTCTCATGGCGATGTCCCCCTAAGCACGATCAGACTATCACGAACGCAGCCAACGCGAAGCCGCGCAGTATCATGAGATTATTGCAGGGCGTCCGCAGCTTCGGGCATGGCGACCGGCATGATGCGGTCCAGCGGCACGGTCAGTTCAAAGCGCGCGCCGCTG
Source organism: uncultured Alphaproteobacteria bacterium (assembly GCA_903837555.1). Classification (GTDB taxonomy): domain Bacteria; phylum Pseudomonadota; class Alphaproteobacteria; order Micropepsales; family Micropepsaceae; genus Rhizomicrobium. Next base: position 7,108 of record CAILUV010000026.1, on the reverse strand, counting down.
GCGGGAAAGGTCAGTTGGCCGGTGCCGCCGAACTGGCGCGGGATGCCGCTTTCGATCAGGCGGGTGCCGAAGCCCTTGGCGGTCGGCGGCGTCACGGGCGGGCCGCCGCTTTCCACCCAGCGCAGGGCCAGGGCTTGGGCGTTCTCGTCCATCTCCCATGACAAGGTGACGATGCCGCCGTCGCGCGACAGCGCGCCATACTTGGTGGCGTTGGTGCACAGCTCGTTCAGCAGCAGCGACAAGGGCAGGATCGAGGCCGACGCCACTTCGATATTGTCGCCCTGCATCTGGATGCGTCCGGCGGCGGTGTTGTGCTGTTCGATGGCGCCTTCGATGACGGTGGCCAGCGGCGCGGATTGCCAGTCGGCCTTCAGAAGCAGGTCGTGGGCCTTAGACATGGCGATCAGGCGCACGGCGATGGCGTTTTCGGCCTGCTCCAGCGTCTGGGCCGACCGCATGCTCTGGCGCACGATGGAGGTCACCATGGTCAGCATGTTCTTCATGCGGTGATGGATTTCGTCGGTCAGCACGGTCTGGATGCGGGCGGCGACGACCTGCGCCTCGGCGTCCAGTCCCGCCTGCCGCAGCATTTCGGTGAGATAGGCGTTCTGGGCAGTCAGCTTGCTGTTCGACACGGCGATGATCTCCCAGGGCCGCCAGCCTTAGCACGGACGGGTGAAACGCCCTATCGCGCGGGGCCGGGGATTGTCAGGCCCCGGCGCGGCTCACATCTCGGCCCTGGGGCGCGGGCGCTGGGCGCGTTCCTGGGTCGCCGGATCGGCCGCCGGGCCGCTCGCGTTCGAACTCCAGCTGAACTAGGGCTGCGATACCTTGGTCGGCCAGTTGATGGCGCAACCCGACAACAGGGTGCAGAGGACGGCGGTCACGATCACGCGCATGGCAGGATCTCCCGTTTGGTGGGGTGAGGCTAGCACCGATGGGGGCCAAAGCCGAATTGGGCCTCGCCGAGGATGGGCGTTAATTTGCTGCGGTGCAGAGCTGGTAGAGTTCCGGGCCCTGATACTTCAGCAACTCCGACACGCCCTTGGGTGACGGGGCCTTCAGATAGGTTTCGACCTGGGCGCGCATGAAGGCATCGTCCATCCAGTATTGAATGGTGACGGCGCCCGCGCAGGGGCACAGCGCTTTCGCCTTGTCATCCGTGGCCTTCGTCATGCAATCGGCTTTCACCGCATCATCCACCGCCTGCAGCGCGGCATGGCTTTGCAGGGTCTGCGCGTGGCGTGACTGGATGGTCTTGAGCTGCTGCGCCGGCGACGGTGGCGGCTGGGCGATGGCGGCGGACGCCAACAGGGCGAGACCGGCGGCAACAAGAAGCGGGGCTTTCATACGCGGCACCTCATTTTTGGGGCAGCATAAGGGGACTTTTCCTTTGCTGCCAAGGGCACCGTTCAGTCTTTTTCCACCGCCAGATTGCTGAGAAATTGGAGTGTGCAGGCCCGCCAGGAATGCGCTTCCGCGAACGCGCGGGGGGAATGCGCGCGGGGGTTCTGTTTCAGCTCCCACGCCTTGAGGCAGGCGGCTTTGAGGTCGGTGTCCAGCGCGGCGACATCCGACGCGCCGGGCGCATCCGGCCCCACCACGTCGCGCGGCCCTTCCACCGGATAGGCGGCCACCGTCAGCCCGCAGGCCAGCGCTTCCAGCAGCACCAGCCCGAAGGTGTCGGTGCGACTGGGAAAGACAAAGACATCGCTGCCCGCATAGGCGCGCACCAGGGGTTCGCCCGACAGCGCGCCGAGGAATTTGGCGTGCGGGTATTTTTTTTCCAGCGCGGCGCGCGCCGGGCCGTCGCCGACGATGACCTTGGTACCGGGAAGATCGAGCGCCAGGAAGGCTTCGATGTTCTTCTCGATGGCGACGCGGCCGACGTAAAGCCATACCGGCGCGGCATGCGGCTGACGCGCATCGGCGATGGGGTGAAAGCGTTCGACATCGACGCCGCGCGACCAGATGCGCAGGTTCTTCAATCCATGGCCCGCCAGCTCGCGCTTCAGGCTTTGGGTCGCCACCATCACTGCGGTGGCGGGGCCGTGAAACCAGGCCAGCCAGCGCCACATCCACTTTTCCGGCACGAAGGGAAAGCGGGCATGGACATATTCGGCAAAGCGGGTGTGGAAGGCGGTGGTGAAGGCGATGCCGTGTTTGATGCAGATGCGCCGTGCCGCCAGCCCCAGACTGCCTTCGGTGGCGATGTGCACCGCATCGGGCGCGAAGGCCTTGATCTCGCGCGTCAGGGCGCGGCCCGGCAGCACGGCCAGGCGGATTTCCGGATAGGTCGGCATGGGCAGGGTGAAGCGCCCTTCCGGCGTGATCATCTTCACGTCATGGCCCAGCGCGCGAAGATCGCCGGCGGTGATCTGCACCGTGCGCACCACGCCGTTGACCTGCGGCGTCCAGGCGTCGGTGACGATCAGAATTTTCAACCGCGCCGCCACGCCGGGAATGGGCCCCGGCTGCAGCGGTTCAGACCTGCGCGGGTACAAGCGCGGGCGTGGCTTCCCGCTGGCGGGCGGGTTTTGCGGCACGTGTGTGTGGCGGCGTTGCCCAGCGCAGAATCTCCATATGGCCGCGGGCATCTTCGACAAGGGCGGTGCAGCTTTCAACCCAGTCTCCGTCATTCAAATAGAGCACGTCGCCGATCATGCGGATTTCGGCATGGTGGATATGGCCGCACACCACGCCATCGACGCCGCGGCGGGCCGCTTCGGCGGCGACCACTTCTTCGTAGCGGGAGATGTATTCCACCGCATTCTTGACCTTGTGCTTGAGCCACTGGGACAGCGACCAATAGGGCAGGCCCAGCCGCTTGCGGATCGCAAACAGCAGCGTGTTGGCGCGCAGCATCAGGCCATAGGCGCGGTCGCCCAGATGGGCCAGCCACTTGGCCGATGTGATCACGCCGTCGAAACGGTCGCCATGCAGCACCAGGTAACGCTTGCCGTCGGCGGCTTCGTGGATGAATTCGTTGATGATTTCGATGCCGCCGAACAGCCGCCCGGCATAGTCGCGGGCGAATTCGTCATGGTTGCCCGGCACGAAGATGACGCGAGTGCCCTGATCCACTTTTCGCAGAATTTCCGACACGACATGGCTTTGCGCGTCGGTCCAGTGCCAGCGGCGCTTCATCTGCCAGCCATCGACGATGTCGCCGACCAGAAACAGGGTTTCGCAGTCGTTATGGATCAGGAAGTCGGCCAGCGCCTCGGCCTTGCAGCCGCGCGTGCCCAGATGCGTGTCGGAGATGAAGATGGTGCGATGGCGGTTGAAGCGGGCCGTGTCGGCGATGGGGGCGGCGGTGTGTGGGCGCGGCAGGAACGGCGTGAACTTTGCGCTGCTGTCTTCGAACCACAGACTGTCGGTCATCCCCTGCCACCTGCCTTGCTCATGGCGGGCGAGATAGCTGCTTCGCAAGACTCTTTTGTTGCCCGCGCAATAAGAAACAATGACGGAGAGGAATTTTCCGTGTGCCGAGTGTTTCACGCGAACTGTTTCACGTGGAGGACAATGCACCGCGCTGGTTTCGGCACTCCGCCCTCGCATTGCGTTCGCGGGTGGGGCGGTGTTGCTCGGTGCGGGGCAAGCCTTCTAACGCGCTAAGCGCGTAAGAAAGGCTAAGCCCAAAAAAAATGGCCGCTCCGAAGAGCGGCCAAGTTCAGGGAGGAAACGCCCAGGAAGGGCGGCGGCAACTTAATGCCGCGCTGCAACAATATGCTCCAACCGCCCGATGTCGACAAGAGAAAAGCTAGAACAGTTCCAGCCAAAATGACGCAGAAAGGCTGGGTTTTCTAACATTTCTGCTCGCGGATTGCGCAGGATGCCGCCTCTTCATGCAACATTGCGCCGCAGCATGATTAAGCCTCGCGGCGCGCCCACGTCACAAAAGCTTCGCCCACTTCGCGCAGGGCCTGTTCGCGTTGGGAGGCCGAGACGCGCGGGGCGTCATAGTAAGCGGCGATCAGCAGCGGGCGGCGGCCGGGCGGGCGCACAATCGCGATGTCGTTGGTCTGGCGCGCCGCGCTGGTGCCGGTCTTGTCGCCGGCGATCCAGCCGCGCGGAAAGCCCCCGCGCAGGCGGTTTTCGCCGGTGGGGCTGGCGATCATCCAGTCTTCCAGCATCCGGCGCGAACCGGGTTTGAGCACATTGCCCAGCAGCAGGCGGCGCAAGGTCTGCGTCATGGCGCGGGGCGTGGTGGTGTCCAGCAGCGGATCGTACTGATTGGCGTCGGGCTCGTAGCGGTCGGCGCGGGTGGCGTCGTCGCCGATTCTTTGCGCAAAGCGGGTCAGGCTCAGCGGGCCGCCCAGTTCGCGCATCAAGAGGTTGGCGGCGGTGTTGTCGCTGACCTCAACAATGGCGCGCGCCAGCGTGCCGATGCTGAGATTGCCGCCCTCGACATGGCGGGCGGTGACGGGCGAACCGCCGATCAGGTCGCCGGTGCCATAGGGCAGCGTGCGCGACAGGTTTTCCTTCCCCGCATCGACACGCGCCAGCACCTGCGCCGCCAGCAGCAGCTTGAAGGTGGAGGCCATGTTGAAGCGTTCGTCCTCGCGCCAGGTCATGGTCTTGCGCGTGGCGGTATCCAGCCCGAACACGCCCAGCCGCCCGCCATGGCGGCGTTCGATGGCGGCGATCTGCGGATCAAACGGAATGGCGCGGCGGCGCGGCTGCGCCAGCGCAGGCGCGGCGGCCAAGGCCAAAAGCGCAGTCAGGCAAAAGCGGCGGTCCATGCCGCCGATTAAGCCAAACGTGGGTGCGAAAAACTAGGGCGCGCTGGTGGTGGTCGCGGCGACCGGGCTGCGATTGTCGTCATTGCCCGACGAGGCGATCAGCGCCGCGCCGCCCGCCACCAGGCCGACGCCCAGGATGATCGGCAGCGTGCTGGATTCGGTCTGCGCCTGCTTCAGGCCCGCGGGCTGGCCGGCAGCCATCGTGCCGGTGGGCATGGTGCTGGTGGGCCCAACCTGGGCGAACGCCACGGTCGAACCGACCGCAAGCGTGAGAGCAATGGTGACGACGATCGCGGCGCGCATCAGTTCACTCCTGTGCGAAGATTGGGGGTGGTGTTTAGCGCCACGACCTGGGGCTGCTGGCTGTCGGCGACCAGCACGCTGCCGTCGAAGCTGACGGCGCCGGCGCCCAGGACGACCGTCTTGCCGTCATGCGCGGTGAAGGCCAGGGCGGCGGGCTTGCCTTCATGGTCGGTCTGGATGCGCGGGGCGGTGCCGATCACGCGGCCATGCTGGTCCATGACCTGAGCTGCGGCCACGTTGGGCGCGGCGGTCAGGCTGTTCAGCGCGGTGGGGGCCATGGTTTCGGCCCCGGCGGGAACGGAAAGGGCCAGCAGAACCAGTGTACTGGCGGCGGCAATGCGGAACGCGGACATGACGGAACCCCTTGTGAGATGCCTTCTTAAAACGTTCCCGCAGGAGGTCGGTTGCGCCGCGAGGCTTTATTTCTTTTCTCCTCTGTCACTCCCGGCCGAGCGCAGCGAGGGGTGAATATGCGGCGCCCGCAGGGCGTGAGCCTGTCCTGCGGACAGGCGAAAGCATGCGAACGCCGCGAGCCGAAGCGAGCGGCCGGGTGGGAATCCATGGTCAAAATGCGCTGGCGGAAACATGGATTCCCTTCCCCTCGGCGCTGCGCGCCTCGGCCGGGAATGACAAAAGGGAGTGTGCTACTCCGCCGCCAGCGGCATTTCCCCGCCCAGTTCGGCGATGTTCAGGCCGGTCAGGTGCTGCATCACCCGTGTCAGCCGCGCCTGGACCGCCGCGAAACATGACCGCTTGGCGATCCGGTCTTCGTCCAGATACAGCGAGCGGTTTATCTCGATCTGCAGCGCGTGGAGGTTTGATGCCGGGCGGCCATACTGAACGGTGGAGTAACCACCGGCATAGGGCGTGTTGCGGGCGATGGTGAAGCCTTCGCGCAGGAAGGCGATTTCGGCGCGCGCGGTCAGCGCGGGCGCGGCGCTGGCGCCATAGCGGTCGCCCAGCACGATGTCGGGCACCGACAAGGCCGACGGCATGGAATGGCAATCGATCAGCACCGCCACGCCGAACCGCGCGCGGGTTTCTTCCAACAGCGCGGCCAGCGCCGCGTGATAGGGCTTGTAGAGCTGGTCCAGCCTGGCGTCGGCCTCGGTGGTGCTGAGCTTTTTCGCATAGATCTCGGCCCCGTCGCGCACGATGCGCGGGATCACGCCCAGCCCGGCGGCGACGCGCGGGGTGGGGGCATCGACCTTCACTTTCAAGGCGCCGTCGAACATGGCGCGGTCCAGCTCGGCCATGCCGCGGTTCACATCCAGCAGCGCGCGGGGGAACTGGGCCGCCAGCAGCGGCGCGCCCAGCATTGGGGCGGCGCCGACCAGTTGATCGACAAAGGCGTCTTCCGACCGGCGCAGGGTGGTCGCATCCAGCCGGGAGGCCGCCAAAAGCGCATCGGGATAGGCGCGGCCCGAATGGGGAGAGGCGAAGACAAACGGCACGGTTGCGCGGTCCGGGCGGTCCAGGCGGAAAGGCGGCTGCTGGGGCGGGGACGGGGGGTGAGTCATGGCCTGGCCACAGGGAAACACCCCCGCCGGGGGCTGGCAAGTCAGGGAAGCCCGGATGGACAGGGAACCCGTTAACCGTGGTTTACAGGTTTGCCCTGTATAGGCTTTTATGCAGGCGGGCACGGGCGGAAACCATGGCGCATATCCTTTTGGCGGAAGACGACGAATCCCTGCGCAAGTTCCTTGCGGCGGCGCTGGTGAAGGCCGGCCATGCCGTGACCGATTTCGGCGATGGCAGCGAAGCCTATGAATGCGTGCAGGGCGAGACGTTCGACCTGCTGCTGACCGACATCGTGATGCCCGGCATGGACGGGATCGAGCTGGCCAAGCGGGCCGCCGAGCTGAACGGCGAACTGAAGATCATGTTCATCACGGGCTTTGCCGCCGTGGCGCTGCACCCGGCATCGGGCGCGCCCAAGCAGGCCAAGGTCCTGTCCAAGCCCTTCCACCTGCGCGAGATCGTGGCGGAAGTGGACCGTATGCTGGCGGCGGCTGCTTAATTCACGCCATGCGTTTTCTGGCAATTGTATTCGTGCTGGC
>CAILUV010000025.1 GCA_903837555.1 uncultured Alphaproteobacteria bacterium | reverse complement strand
TGATCAAGAAGCCGGTGGTGATCAACGCCGCCTGAGGCCAGATTGCGCCCGGCCGTTGATTGTTAGATGGCGCCAAGGCGCTGTGCGCGGGCGCGTCTGTCGGCGGCGATCTGTTCCTTCACATCCGCCAGCCCGGCAGCAACGCTGCTGTTGGTGTTGAGGTTGACGATGCTGAGAAGGCCGAGGCCGCCGGCACACGCTGAACCACAATCCCGATCCGTCCGCGAGAGACCGCTAGCGGCGGACAGGACGGTGGAGGGGGAAAGAGGTGTGCCGGCGCCCGGGCGTCCCAGGCCGAGATCGGGTTCGTGCGGTGTCAACAACGACACGAGTCCGATCCAAAATGCAGCCCGGAAAATCATTGCAAGCCCTTCGCGTTTGCTGTCGTTGCTACGACGCGAGAAGCTTTGCCCGGGCCCTGTTGCCCGGCGCTAAACTGTTTCTTTAAATTTGAAACTAGTTTGCCGTTCCTCATCACAGAGCGAACGCAGTGCTGACGGGATTGATCCGCTTCGATTCAAAATCGATGCGCGATTGAATCACTTGTGATTAAAATTTTCGGAAAATTTCGCGCCTGTTAATGCTGCAGGCAGGCGCCGTGCGGGCCGGCGCGCAATTCGTTTACCAAGGAGACGCGAAAGCGGCCCTCAGGCGGCGCAAAGCGGCGCGGAGGGCAGGGTGACGGTAGCCTTGAAGCCCTCGCCAAGCTGGCTAGTCAGGGTCAGTTTGCCGCCATGAAGTTCCGCAAAGGCTTTCACCAGCGTCAGGCCCAGGCCGGCGCCCTTGGTGTGCTGGGAGCCTTCGGCCGCCTGGCCACCATGCTCGAACGGCTCCTGGATGCGGGCCAGATCTTCGTCCCGCACGCCCATGCCGTCATCTTCCACGGTGACCGCGACGCCGTCTTCGCAGATGTCGGCTGACAAGGTGACGATGCCCCCGGCGCGGCTGTAGGTAACGGCATTGTCCACCAGGCTGTGCATCATGGCGGTGAAGACGCCTTCATCGGCATCCACCATCAGGCCCACCGGGCAGCGCTCGGCATCGATGGTGATGTTGCGGGCCTGGGCGCGGGCGTTGAACACATCGCGCGTCAGCCACAAGACGCCGCCCGCATCGACGCTGGTGCGGCGCAGCTCGTAACGGCCCGCCGATATCTTGGTCAGGTCCATGATCTGATTGATCATCTTGAGCAGGTTGGTGCCGCCCTGATGCACCAGGCCGGCATACTCGCGGATCTGGTCAGGGCTGAGCGTATCCGCCAGCGTGCCCATCAGGTCGGAAAAGCCGAGAATGGCATTCAGCGGCGTCTTGAGCTCATGGCCCATGGTGCGGAGCAGCGTGGTCTTTGCGCTGTCGACGCGGGCGCTGGCCTGGTCCAGGCGCGCTGTCAGGTCGGCCAGATAGCTGCTCTGCTTTTCGGCTTGCGCGCGGCTGTCGGCCAGCGCCCCCTGCTGTTCGGCCAGCGCGGTTTCAGCGCGGAATTTGTCAGTGACATCCGTGAAGACGATGACGCGGCCGCCGTCTTTCAGGCCGCGGTCGCGCACCAGATAGCATTCGCCGGTATTGGTGCGCAGCGTGGTGGCGCCTGCCGGTTCGCGGTGGCCCTTCAACCGGCGCTCCAGCCAGGCTTCGGGCGTCTCGTCCAGCAGGATGCGGCCCTTGTACGCGACAGTGGCGGCAATTTCGGGGAACGGTTTGCCGATCAACTGGTCCAGCGGCATGCCGATCAGATGGGCGTAGAGATCGTTGCCCATGATCAGCAGGTCGTTGGAATCGAAAAAGGCGAAGGCTTCGGCTGACAGCGCCACGGCTTCTTCCAGCCGGGCAAGCTGGGCGCGGGCGCTCGTGACGTCGCTCCACAGCAGCACGGTGTGGCCGTTGCGGACCTTGCGCGCCTTGATCTCGATCACACGGTGATCGGCCAGCGGCACGTCCAGCGGCGCATAAGCACGTTCTTCGAGTTGCGCCATCCGGCGCGCGATAAAGGCATTGACGCCGCCGGCCAGCGCGGCGGGCGCGATTTCGCCGCCTTCGATCTCCAGCCGGATCAGGTCTTCGTATGTGCTGCCGATCAGCGCTTCATGCGGCGGCAGAGAGCGCAGCAGGTGATTGAGATGCGCGTTGGCGTAAAGCAGCCTGCCATCGGCATCCAGGATGGTGATGGCCGAGCGCAGGGCGTCGAGCGACGCCAGCAGCGCCGGCGCTTCTGCCCGTATGCCCAGTTTTTGTGCCTGTCCGACCAACGCGCTTCGCGCCGCCACGGTGACGGCTTCTCCCAATAATGGCCGGATTATGCGCAGGCGGCATTTCGGATTGGTTAGGGCGCTGAATGCGGGCACGAATCGCGGCATGATCCAATCCTTGTGGAAAACTGAACGGCCCCCGGTCCTCTTCAGGTTTCGTTAAGTGTGCGGGCTGAGACTGCGCCTCAATCGACGCATTGCGAGCGGCAAACCCTTCATGGCGGTCAACACACAGCTTTCGGACCAGCGGGCCCAGCGTCGCCGCTTTGTCGCCATCCAGGCGGCCAAGGGCGCGGTCGGCGCCGTGCTGGGGCTGGGCTTTTTCGGTGTGCTGGGAACGCCCGACCTGGCCGAAGCCATCGCCATGGCCGGGCTGATGGCCCCCGCCGGTCTGGCGCTGCTGGGAATGACCCGCATCTCGCTGCCCGCGCTGGAGCAGATCGGCTTGGCCAGCTTCGCGCTGCTGATCGGCTATCTGGCGTCGCTGACCGGCGGGGTGATGTCGCCGCTGACGGTCTGGTTCGCGCTGGTGCCCGCCGAAGCCGCGCTGGCCGGTGGCCGCCCCGCAGTAACCCGCGCCGGAATCGCGGCGGGCGCGGCCTTTGCCGCCGTGGCTGGCATGGAAGCCCTGGGCATGCTGCCGGCGTCGCGCCTGCTGCTGCCGATCTGGCAGGTCTATGCCGTGTCGGTGCTGGCGGCGCTGGTGCAGGCGGTGCTGATCGCCGCTGCGGCGCAGGACCGCCAGCGCGCGGCGGACGCCGCCGCCGCCGAAGGCGCGGCGATGTACCGGTTCCTGGCCGACAATGCGATGGACCTGATCACCCGTCATGCGGGCGACGGGCTGATCCGCTATGCCAGCCCCGCCACGCTGGCGCTGCTGGGTCGGGTGCCTGAAGAAATTGTGGGCCAGGCGATGATGTCGCTGACCCATGGCGAGGACGTGAATGCGATGCAGGCGGCGTTGATGGAAGCCAGCTATTTCGGCCGCGACGGTAGCGCTGAAGTGCGGCTGCGCCGCCGCGACGGCACTTATGTCTGGGCTGAGTTCCGCTGCCGCCCCGCGCAGGACGGCGACATCGTGGCGGTGACGCGCGACATCTCCGAACGCAAGTTGCAGGAGCAGGCGCTGGTGGAAGCGCGCGACGCGGCACTGGGCGCTTCGCGCGCCAAGTCCAGCTTCCTGGCCAATATGAGCCACGAGCTGCGCACGCCGCTGAACGCCATCATCGGTTTCTCCGAAATGATGAACCGCGAAATGTTCGGCCCCATCGGTCCGCGCTATCAGGAATATTCGCGCCTGATCCATGAATCCGGAACGCATCTGCTGGATCTGATCAATTCGGTGCTGGACATGTCCAAGATCGATGCCGGTAAGTTTCAGCTCAACGAAGAACTGTTCGACCTGGAAGAAACCGCGCAGGCCGCGGTGCGCTTTTTGAAGATCCCCGCCGAGCGGGCAGGCGTGGCGCTGAAACTGTCGATCGCGCCCAATGCGCGGCTGATGTTCGCCGACCGCCGCGCGATCAAGCAGATACTGGTCAACTTGCTGTCCAATGGCGTGAAGTACACGCCGCCGGGCGGCGAGGTGCGGGTGACCGCGCGTATCGCCGATGGGCTGGAAATCATCGTCAGGGACAGCGGCACCGGTATTTCCAAGGCCAATCTGGAACGGCTGGGCCGTCCGTTCGAACAGGTGGAAAATGCCGACACCCGCGCCAAGGAAGGCACGGGGCTCGGCCTGGCGCTGGTCAAATCGCTGGCGCTGCTGCATGGCGGCGAAGCGATACTGGAATCGGCGCTGGGCGAAGGCACCACCGTAATAGTGCGCCTGCCGCATGCCGGCGTCGACGCCAAGGGCGAGCGCATTGCGGACGCCAAGGTGCTGCCCTTTCGCGCCGTCTCTTAATTGGATTAAGAGTGGGGCATGGAACCCACGCCCCGCCTCAAGGCCGGCATTTTCGTGCGCGCATTGATCCGCCGGGTCGAAGTGAATGGCGCTAGCGCCTTTGTGGTGCGCAGCGGTTCGGAAGAAGCGGGCGCCATCATCCTGAAAGTCTCCAAGCTGAATAACGAAGTGCTGGTGCTGAACCAGGCCCGCAATGCCAAGGGTGAGCTGGTCTGGGCCCAGGCGCTGGGCGGCTGGAGCGAGGACGCCCGCGCCCAGGCCTGGTGCGACAAGCAGGTCAGCTTCGACCCCGATCTGTGGATCGTGGAGATCGAGGACCGCGAGGGCCGCGCCTTTGTCGACGAGGCGATTCTCTAGTCCCATTGCCCTGAAAGCGCCGCCCTGCTAACCCCCGGCTCATGAGCAAGACGCCTGCCAGCGAAGCCGCGCGCCGCCGGACTTTCGCGATCATTTCCCACCCCGACGCGGGCAAGACCACCCTGACCGAGCATCTGCTGCTGCTGGGCGGCGCGATCCATGCCGCCGGCCGGGTCAAGGCGCGCGGCGAGGCGCGGCGCGCCAAGTCCGACTGGATGAAGATCGAGCAGGAACGCGGCATTTCCGTCACGTCGGCGGTGATGACGTTTGAATATGAGCAGGCGGTGTTCAACCTCCTGGACACGCCCGGTCACGAAGACTTTTCCGAAGACACCTATCGCACTTTGACGGCGGCGGATTCCGCGGTGATGGTGATCGACGCCGCCAAGGGCATCGAAGCCCAGACCCGCAAGCTTTTCGAGGTCTGCCGTCTGCGCGACATTCCCATCATGACCTTCGTCAACAAGATGGACCGCGAGGCGCGCGATCCCTTCGAGCTGCTGGACGAGCTTTCCGACCAGCTTCAGATCGAGACCGCGCCGATGATGTGGCCGGCGGGCATGGGTCTGAATTTCAAGGGTGTCCAGAGCCTGATGGATGACCGCTTCATCGCCTACAACAACGGCAAGCTGGACGATACGCTGAAGCCCAAGCTGGAGGAAGATGTGAGCCTGGCGCGCGAAGGCCTGCCGGTGTTCGATCTCGCCACCTACCGGGAAGGCCATCTGTCGCCGGTCTATTTCGGTTCGGCGCTGAAGAATTTCGGCGTCGCCGAATTGCTGGACGGGCTGGCGCGGTATGCGCCGCCGCCGCGCGCCCAGGCTGCCCTGGGCAAGTCCGCCGAGCCCGGCGACAAGGAGGTCACCGGCTTTGTCTTCAAAGTGCAGGCCAACATGGACCCCAACCACCGCGACCGGGTGGCGTTCCTGCGGCTGGCCTCGGGCGAATTCAGGCGCAACATGAAGCTGAAACAGTCGGGCACCGGCAAAACCATCGGCGTGCACAACCCGATCCTGTTCTTCGCATCCGAACGCGAGACGGTGGACGAAGCCTGGCCCGGCGACATTATCGGCATTCCCAACCATGGCGTTCTGCGCGTCGGCGACACACTGTCGGAATCGGGCAATGTGGTGTTCACTGGCATTCCCAATTTCGCGCCGGAAATCCTGCGCCGCGTGCGCCTGTCCGATCCCATGAAGCAGAAGCACCTGGCGCGCGCGCTGGAAAGCCTGGCGGAAGAGGGCGTCACCCAGTTGTTCAAGCCGGTGATCGGCTCGCAATGGATCGTGGGCGTGGTCGGCGCATTGCAGCTCGACGTTCTGAAGTCACGCCTGGTGGCGGAATATGATCTGGACGCCGATCTGGAAGCCTCGCCTTATGACGCCGCCCGCTGGCTCAAGGGCACGGACGCCGAGATCGAGAAATTTTCCGCCGCCAATCGCGGCGGCATGGCGACCGACCGCGACGGCGCGCCGGTGTTCCTGTCGAAAAGCGCGTGGGAGATCGGTTATGTCGCCGAACGCTTCCCCAACGTGAAGTTTTTAAAAACGCGCGAGCGCCACGAAGTTCAGGCCTAGGGCGTTTTACGCCGCGACATGGGCATCTTGTGCCGGTTCGCGCCAGCCGCGCAGCACGCGGGTGGCTTCGCTGAGCGACATGCTGTCATAGGAATCCAGCACGATATGCATGCCGGTCAGATCGCGGCCGGGATGTGTCAGAAGCGCCAGCGCGGAAAAAGCGGCGCGGTCGATCTGCGCGCCCTTGCAGGCCACTGCCAGCGCGGCACCGGTTTCATCGTTCAGGATCTGCTGCGCCATGCCGGGTTCTACGCCCAGGCTGTCGGCCAGAACGGTGGCGATGTTGCCGCTGCGGGCGGCAGCCACCAGGTTCTGCGACACGGATTCGCGCGGCAAAACGCGGTGGGATAGTTCGGGATCGGAATAGAGCTGCACGCGCAGGCGGGCGCGGGTGGCGGCATCGACGTCGCGCGCCGCTTTGGCCAGCAGCGTTTCGCAGATGGCGCGCATGGTCTGCGGATAGTCGGCGGGCCAGTGAACCAGAAGGTCGGCCACTTCCTCAGCCAGCGCGGCGCGCAAGCCCGGACCCTGGTCGGCCAGTTGCAGCAGGTGCGAAAGCTTTTGCGAGGCGGGCATGGGTGGTTTCCCTTTGCCCACATCCTGACGCGCGATGTTTAACGTTTCGTTTGTCGTGAAAAGCGCGGCGATCCGTGCGCCGTTGCTTAACGAGGGGTAAATTACGTCCCGATCGTTGCCCAACCGTCCGGATAATAGCCATTGAAGGCCGAGCGCGACGACACGGTATAGGCGCCCATCGCGTCGAACAGCACATAGTCGCCGGTGGCGATGCTGTCGGGCAGGATCACCGGGCGCGGCAGCACATCGGCGCTGTCGCAGGTCGGACCATAGGCGCGGAAGGGGCGCTTCTCGCCGCTCAGCACTTTCGCCTTGCCCTTGGCATCCAGCGTGATGCCGCTGGGAGGATAGTCTTCGTCGAAGCTCAGAAAGCGCTGTTCGTCGAAGCTGCCATAGATGCCGTCATTCATGTACAGCCGGTCGCCGCGGCGCATCACAACCTGCGTCACCAGCGAAATGCCCTGCGCCACCAGCGCGCGGCCCGGCTCGCACATCAGCTTCAATCCGGGCTTGCCCAGATTGTCGACCGCGACCTTGATCATGTCGAAATACCAGTGATAGGGCGGCGGCTCCTGCCCGGCATAGGCGGTGGGAAAACCGCCGCCGATATCCAGCGCCACGATCTCGATGCCCGACAGCACCATGGTGCGCTGGGCGATTTCGATCGCCTGGGCGTAAGAGAAAGGCGAAAGGCATTGCGAGCCGACATGGAAGGTGAGGCACGGCTGCGCGCCGGCCTGCGCAACGCCCCCCAGCAGCTTTGCGGCTTCCTCAGGACGGCAGCCATACTTGCTGGACATTTCCAGCAATGCGCCGCCCAGCGACGCGACCAGCCGCACGAAGACGCGCAAACTGGCTGGCTTGCCGGTTTCGGCCAGCAGCTTGTCCAGCTCGGATTCGCTGTCGACCACGAAGTCGGTGACGCCATGCTGCTCGAACGCGGCCTTGGCTTGGCCCGGCAGGCGCACCGGCGCCATGAAATGGCAGATGGCTTCGGGCAGAACATCTTTCACCGACTGGATTTCGCCCAGCGAGGCGGTATCGAAATGGCGGATGCCCGCGGCCCACAATTGCTTGAGCGCGACGGGATGCGGGTTGGCCTTCGCCGCATACAAAACGTCACCGTCAAAGCCGTCCAGGAACTGCTTGGCGACGCCCGCGAATTTTTCCGGATGCACCAGATACAGCGGTTCGGTCGGCTTCAGGCCTTCGATTGCTTTCAGCGGCGAAGCAAAGCGCGGCAGATTGTCGAAACGGGCGTGCGCGTTCATCAGCGCGTTTTGGGGCTTTGGGCCGCAAATCGCAATAAAAAAAGGCGGCAGGGTTGCTGCCGCCTTTGTGACTGTTTGACGAAACGCTAGCGCCGCGGCGGCGGCGGGCGATCCCACTGGTCGCCGCCCTGCGGGCCATCCTGGTTGTCCTGCTGTTCCAACTGGCTGCGCTGGCCCGGCGACAGGCTGCGATAGAAAGCCTCCAGCACCGGGCGTTCGGCCTGCAGGTCGGCCAGGCGGCCGCGCAGCATGGTTTCTTCCTCGGCGATGCCGTCCAGCAGGCTGGGCGCGCGGTTCGCATTGCGTTGATGGGCCGTGCATTCGGACTGGTTGCGGCGGGCGATGTCCAGCGCGACCTGGCGCCAGCGCGCGAACAGCGGTGCTTGTGCGCCCGTCAACGACAGGCGGGATTCCAGCCAGCGCATTTCTTCCTGCTTGTCGGCGGTGATGTCGTTGCAGCTCGGCTGGCGCTTGCGGTCCATGTCCTGGCCGCGCGGCGGACCGGCCTGCGCCAGCAACACCGGCTTGCGTGCCGTGGACTGTTCGGCGTGAGCATCCGTGCCGCCAAAGGCGGTGGCGGCGCCATAGACGGCCAGGCATCCGGCCATCGAAAGAAGAATTTTGCGCATGAATATCCTTGTCATGAATGTCCTCTTGGGGAAAAGACACCAAGAGCCTAACGGCCAAGGCGCAGCTTCGCCGCTGAATAAGGCGCAATCTAGATGAATGGAGGATGAACGTTACTTCGCGGCGCGGAGTTCGCGGATGGTCTTCTTGCCATCGGCGGAGGGCTGATAGACATCCGTCATTTCGTTCAGCGCCTTGTGGAACATCTCGACCGTGAAATGATCCGGAACTTCCCAGGCGTCGAAGCCGACGCGGTGCTGGTAATTGACCTGGTCGAACAGAAAATCGCCCACGGCGCGGATTTCGCCAGTGAAGCCCAGGCGGGTGCGCAGGATGCGGGCCCAGGAAAAGGCGCGGCCGTCGCGGAACTTGGGAAACTCCAGCGCGACCAATGAAAGGCGGCTGAGGTCGTCGGCCAGCACCTGCGGGTTCTGGTCGCTTGCGAGCTTCACGCCGATGGGCGTGTTGCGCGCCAAGAGCGCGTCGCGGTCTTTTTGGAACCGCGCCAGCGACACCAGCACGGCGCCGTCGGGCAAGGCGGCATCATCCGCCACGGGCACAAAGTTGTCCTGCGCATACGCGCCGCTCTTGATGAGTTTGGTCACGCCGCTTCTTTCTCGTAAGCCGCATCCTTGAACGGCGCCATGCCGACCCGGCGATAGGTGTCCAGGAAGCGTTCGCCCGGCTGGCGGGTCTTGAGATACAGGTTCACGACGCGCTCCACCGCGTCCGCGATCTCATGCTCGGTGAAGCCCGGACCCATCACCTCGCCGATGCTGGCGTCTTCGGCACCGCTGCCGCCCAGCTGGAGCTGGTAGAATTCCACGCCTTTCTTGTCGACGCCTAGGATTCCGATATGGCCGGCATGGTGGTGGCCGCAGGCATTGATGCAGCCGGAAATCTTGATCTTGAGCTCGCCGATCTCGTGCTGGCGGGCCAGGTCTTCAAACTTCAGCGCGATGCTCTGGGCAATCGGGATCGAACGGGCGTTGGCCAGATCGCAATAATCCAGACCCGGGCAGGCGATGATGTCGGTGATAAGTCCGGCATTGGCGCAGGCGAAATCCAGTTCCTTCAGCCGCGCATAGATGGCGGGCAGGTCTTTCTTGCGGACATGCGGCAGCACCAGGTTCTGCTCGTGGCTGACGCGCACTTCGCCCACGCTGAAGGTGTCCATCAGCTCGGCGATCACATCCATCTGGTCGGCGGTGGCGTCGCCCGGCACCTGGCCCGGCGTCTTCAGCGTAATGGTGGCGATGGCATAGCCCGGCTGGCGATGGGCATGCACATTGGTCTTCACCCAGTTGGCAAAATCCTTGCCGGCTTCGGGGATTTCGTCGCTCAGGCCTGTTTCGAACGCGGGCGGCGCGAAATAGGCGGTGATGCGGTCCAGTTCTTCCTGCGGCACCTGCAGCCCGCCGGTCTTCTTGATTTCGGCGAATTCGATTTCCACCTGGCGGCGCATCTCTTTGATGCCCAGCGCATTGGTCAGAATCTTGATGCGCGCCTTGTAGATATTGTCGCGGCGGCCCTGCTCGTTATAGACGCGCATGGCGGCTTCCATGAACGCCAGGATGTCCTGCTTTTCGACAAAATCGCCCAGCACCTGCGCGATATAGGGCGTGCGGCCCATGCCGCCGCCGACCAGCACCTTGTAACCGGTGCGACCTTCCGCGTTGCGCACGATCTCCACCGCCATGTCGTGATAGGCGAGCGCGGCGCGGTCCTGCGGCGCGCCGCTGACGGCGATCTTGAACTTGCGCGGCAGGAAGACGAATTCGGGGTGCAGAGAGGACCATTGCCGCACGATCTCCGCCAGCGGGCGCGGATCTTCGATTTCGTCGGCGGCGGCGCCGGCGAAATGGTCGGCGGTGACGTTGCGGATGCAGTTGCCGCTGGTCTGGATGGCGTGCATTTCCACCGACGCCAGGTCGCTCAGGATATCGGGCACATCGACCAGCTTGGGCCAGTTGTACTGGATGTTCTGGCGGGTGGTGAAATGGCCATAGCCCTTGTCATACTTGCGCGCGATATGCGCCAGCATGCGCATCTGCCTGGACGAGATGGTGCCGTAGGGCACGGCGACGCGCAGCATGTAGGCGTGAAGCTGCAGGTACAGGCCGTTCATCAGGCGCAGCGGCTTGAACTGGTCTTCGGTCAGCTCGCCTTTCAGGCGGCGTTCGACCTGGGTCTTGAACTGGGCGGTGCGCTCGGCGACGAAACGGGCGTCGAACTCGTCATAGCGGTACATGTTGGGGGTGACTTCAGACATTGACCATTCCTGCCTGCTTGCCGAGGTCGGCGCGCACGGTCGGACCGGCGGCGCGGATGATCTCGCGCTCCTTGGCCGGCGTGATCACGCCGTTCACGTCGCGTACCTCGAACAGATACGGGGCGACAAATTCGTTGCGCACGGTTTCGGCCTGGGCCGCCGCCAGCGCCGCATCGGCGGAAGCCTGGTCGGGATAGACCTCGCCATCAGCCAGGGCGAGCACCCAGGTGCTCCCTTTGCGGTACAGGACGTCGCCATCGCGCAAGCGATTGGCGGTGAGCATTTGGGGGCCGTGATTTTGTTGCGCCATGGGTGCGGGAAAGACCATGACCGAGGGTCGAAATCAAGACTTCAACACGCCGAAGCTGTAGTTTTTCAAAAACAACATATAACTATTGTATAATAATGCGCCGGGAACCCGGCATAGTTAGGAAAACAGGGGATTTTCTGCGTGGCGTCGACGCGATTGACCAAGCCGCAGCTTGCTGCGGTGATGGCCGGCAATGGGCTGGAATTCTATGACTTCCTGATCTTCGGCTTTTTCGCTGTGCAGATCGGGGCGGTGTTCTTCCCCAGCCAGGATTCCACCACAAGTCTGCTGCAGACCCTGTTGGTTTTCGGCGTCGGATTTCTCACCCGGCCGCTGGGCGGCATGGTGATCGGGCCTTTAGGCGACCGCATCGGCCGCAAGCCGGCGATGCTGTTCTGCTTCGGGCTGATGGGCTTTTCGATTCTGGGGATGGTGCTGACGCCGTCCTTTGAAAACATCGGCTGGGCCGCGCCGGTGCTGGTGGTGATCTTCCGCTTGCTGCAGGGCTTCGCGCTGGGCGGCGAGGTCGGGCCCGCCACCGCATTCCTGATGGAAGCGGCGCCGACCGAAAAGCGCGGGCTGTATGTCTCGCTGCAATTCGCCACCCAGCAGGCTGCGATCCTGGCCGCCGGGCTTGTGGGCGTGGTCCTGTCCAGCCTGTTGTCGCCGCAAGACCTCAACCAGTGGGGCTGGCGCGTGGCCATGCTGCTGGGCGTGGCGGTGGTGCCGTTCGCCATCGTCATGCGCCGCACCCTGCCCGAAACGCTGGAGCTTCGTCCCGATGCGCCGCGCCAGAAACTCAGCCGCGCTCATCTGTGGCTGGCGCTGGTGACCATCGCGATGATGGCCAGTGCCACCATCGCCACCTTCACCATGAACTACATGAACATCTTTGCCACTCACACGCTGGGCCTGTCCTCGTCGATCGCCTTCGGCGCGGTGGTGGTGGCGGGCGCCTGCGGCACCATCTTCAATCCCATTGGCGGCATGCTCAGCGACCGGATTGGTCGCAAGCCGGTGATGCTCACCGCCGCCGGACTGCTGTGCGTGGTCGGCATTCCCTGCTTCCTGCTGATGTCGGAGCTGCGCACCCCGCTGGCGCTTTATGCCGGCACGGCGCTGATGGCGATCTGCCTGGCATTCAGCCTGCCCTCGATCATGTGTTCGCTCAGCGAGAGCCTGCCGCAGGAGATGCGATCCGGCGGCATCGGCATCATCTATGCCGTGGCGATTTCCATCTTCGGCGGCACGGCCCAGTTCGTGGTCGCCTGGCTGACGGCGGCCAGCGGTTCGCCGCTGGCGCCGGCCTGGTACATGAGCGCGGCGCTGGTGGTGGGGTTGTGCGGCATGTTGCTGACGCGCGAAACCGCGCCGGTCAAACTCAGGTAGCTTCGCCGAGCGCGCTTTCATGCCAGCGGCGCAGCAGCGTCCATTCCAGCAGCGACAGCGCGGCGAAGATCATCACGCCGGTGAAGGCCAGCAACGCCAGCGCGGCAAAAAGCGTTGCGATTTCCAGCCGGTTGCCGGATTCCACGATGCGCCAGGCCAGGCCGGTTGCGGTGCCGCTGCCGGCCACAAACTCCGCCACCACCGCGCCGATCAAAGCCAGGCCGCCGGCGGTCTTCATGCCCGACAACAGATACGGCAGCGCCGTCGGCAGGCGGATGCGCCAGAGAATCTGCAAGCGCGAGGCGCCATGCAGCCGCGCCAGGTCGAGCAGATTGAAGTCCGCCGATTTCAGGCCCAGCGTCGCGCCCGCCAGGATCGGAAAAAACGCCACGATGGTGGCCACGATCACCAGCGCCAGATTGATGCGCTCGAACCCGACCCAGATCAGGATCAGCGGCGCGATGGCGACCACCGGCGTCACCTGCAGGATCACCGCATACGGATACAGTGTGCGCTCGATGAGCCGGCTTTGGGTGAAGGCGATGGCGGTGGCGACGCCCAGTATCGTCGAGGCGGCAAAAGCTTGCAGGGTCACGGCCAGCGTTGAACCCAGGCTTTCCATCAGCGAACCGAAATTGGCGCACAGGGCATGGGCGATGGCGCTGGGCGCGGGCAGGACATAGTGCGGCACCTGCCAGTAGTGGATCGCGCCTTCCCATGCGCCCAGCAACAGCGCCGCCAGCACAAGCGGAAACAGGATGTCCGGTGCACGCCTCATGCTGACTTTATTCTGGTCGCTCTGGGTCACACCAACGCTCCTGCGCCGTTCAGCGCGGCGCTGATGGCGCGCTGCGCTTCGATGGTGGCGGGCGACAATCGTCCGTCGCGCGTGCGGGCCAAATCGGTGTCGAGCGCGATGTCGGCGGTGATGGTGCCGGGGCGCGGCGTCATCACCAGCACGCGCTGGGACAGAAAAGCGCTTTCGCTCACGCTATGGGTGACGAACAGGATGGTGAGCCCATCTTCGCGCCACAGCCGCAGCAGGTCATCGCCCAACTGGGCGCGGGTGATTTCATCCAGCGCCGCGAAAGGTTCGTCGAGCAACAACAGTTTGGGCCGGGCCACCAGCGCGCGGGCCAGTGACACGCGCATCCTCATGCCGCCCGACAATTCGCGGGGCAGGGCGCGTTCGAAGCCGGCAAGCCCGACGCGGGCCAGCGCGGATGCGGCGCGATCAGTGGCCTGGCCCCGCGGCGCGTTCTGCAAATCCAGCGGCAGCCGCGCATTGGCCAGCGCGTCGGCCCAGGGCATCAGGGTCGGTTCCTGAAAAACGAAACCGATTTCCGGCTTACCCGTGGGGAAGGTGATGGCGCCGGAATCGGGCGCCAGCAAATTGGCGGCTAGCCGCAACGCGGTGGACTTGCCGCAGCCGCTGGGGCCCAGCAGCGAAACAAATTCACCCGGCGCCACTGTGAATGACAGATCGCGCAGCGCCTGCGTGCCATTCGAAAAGCGCTTGGCGACCGCAGACAGCGACAGCAGTGTCATTGAAAGTTCTGGAAGGTGCGGCGGACGAATGTGAGGTCGTAGGCCTTCCTGTAATTCATCCCCTTGGGATACAGGCCCAGCCCCGCCATGGTGTCGTAGAACAGTTTCCAGCGCTGGTCGGTCATGCTGCCAAGACCGAAGGCCTTGCCGTCGCCGCTCATCACCATCCCGTGCGACTTCATCTTTTCCAGCGACTGCTTGAGGATGTCATCGGTCATGTCGGGATTGTCGCGCTTGATCAGCGCATTGCCCTTGGCGGGATTGACCAGATAGCGCTGCCAGCCGAGCTGCGTGGCGCTGACGAAACTCTGCACCGTCTTGCGGTCGGTATCGATGCGCTTTTGCGGCACCAGCACCATGTTGGCGTAACCGGGATAGCCGAAGTCGGCCAGCAGGAAGACCTTGGGCTTGAAGCCGGCCTGCTTTTCGATCGTGTAGGGCTCGCTGGTCAGATAGCCCTCCTGGATCGCATTGGGATCGCGGATGAAGGGCGCCAGGTTGTGCGTGTATTTACGGGTCTGCTTGTCGGTGAAACCGAACCGCGCGCGCAGCCAGGGCCAGAAGGCGGTCATGGTGGCGGCGGAAATCAGCACCGGCTTGCCGCGCATGTCGGCAATGGAATTCATGTCGCGGCGCGGATGGGTGATCAGAACCTGCGGGTCCTTCTGGAAGATCGCCATCACCGCCGTGATCGGCACGCCCGAACGCACCATGTTGAGCGGAATGAAGCTGTTGGAGCCCATGCCGAAATCGGCCGCGCCGCCCGCCAGAAGCTGCGGCACGTTCACGTCCGGTCCGCCCTGGATGATCTTCACATCCAGGCCGACCTGGGCGTACAGCCCGTCGGCCACCGCCTGATAGAAGCCGCCATGCTCGGCCTGGGCCTTCCAGTCGGTGACGAAGCGGATCGACGTCGCGGCGGCAGCGGGCCGGGTGGCGGCCAGCGAGGCAGCGGAAAGGATGAATGTCCGGCGAAGCATGGTCACTTATACCACGCTTCTAGCGCGGCGGTGGAGGCGGCTGGTCATCCGCATCGTCACCGAACAGCCAGCCCAGCAGGCCGCCGCGCCGGCGGCGCGGCTGTTCCTCTACCGGTTCTTCGGGCAGGTCGGGCGCGCGCGCCAGCGATTCCTCGTCCGGGCCGCCCCAGATCACATCCGACGCCATCAGCAGGTCGGCTTCCGGCGGCTTCTCGGACTTGTCGAGCGGCTTGAAGGGCAAGCCCTTTTCTGCCGCCAGCATCGTGTCGCGCCAGATATAGGCGGGCAGCGTGCCGCCGGTCACGTTGCGCGTGGGCTTGGCGTCGTCATTGCCGATCCAGGCGGCGGCGACATAGTCGGTGGTGTAGCCGACGAACCAGGCATCCTTGGAATCCTGGGTGGTGCCGGTTTTGCCGGCGGCTTCGCGGCCCTTCAGCGAGGCGTTGCCGCCGGTGCCGCCGATCACCACGCCATACATCATGGCGTTGAGATCCTGCACCACTTCGTGATCGAGGACGCGCTGCGGCTGCGGCGCGGCGCGGGTGTAGACGGGACGCCCGCTGATATCGATGCGCGTCACCATGTAGGGCTGCACGCGATAACCGCCGTTTGCGAACACGGCATAGGCGGCGGTCAGTTCCAGCGGCGTGACTTCGGCGGTGCCCAGCGCAAGGCTGGCATTGGCCTGCATCGGCGAATGGATGCCCACGCGCCTGGCCACCGCGATCACATTGCGGATGCCGACTTCCTGGGCCAGCGTGACGGCGATGGTGTTGACGCTGTGGGCCAGCGCGTCGGCCAGGGTCACGGTGCCAAAATACTTGCCGCCGAAATTGGTCGGGGTGTAACCGGCAATATCGACCGGCTCATCGTCGCGCGTTTCCCAGGGCGAGATGCCCGCTTCCAGTGCCGCCAGATAGACGAAGGGCTTGAAGGCCGAGCCGGGCTGGCGATTGGCCTGGGTGGCGCGGTTGAAAACGGATTCGCGGTAATCGACGCCGCCCAGCAGCGCGCTGACCGCGCCATCGGGCTTCATCACCACCACCGCCGCTTCGCTGGCGCGGGTGCGCTTTTTGTATTTGGTGATGGTGTTGACGGCGGCGAGGCGCGCGGCTTCCTGAATGGCCGGTTCCATGGTGGTGTAGACCACCAGGTCGGACGCGGGCGGCTGGCCGTTGATGGTCGCCAGCTTCAGCGCCTCGTCGGCGGCGGTGTCCAGGTAATAGTTGCGGGCGTTGCTGGTGGTGCGGTCGACGATCACGGCCGGATGCGCGCGCGCTTCGGCGGCTTGCTCCTCGGTGATGGCGCCATTGTCCACCATCGAATCCAGCACCAGGCTGGCGCGCTGCTGTGCGCGCAACAGATCGCGGCGCGGCGAGAAAACCGAGGGCGCGCGCGTCAGCGTCGCCAGCATCGCGGCCTGAGCGAGATTGAGATCCTTCGCGCTCTTGCCGAAATAGACGCGGCTAGCGCCGTCGACGCCATAGGCGCCGCTGCCCAGATAGATGCGGTTGAGGTAAAGCTGGAGGATCTGGTCCTTGGTCAGTGATTTTTCCAGGCCCGCTGCGCTCACCAGCTCGCTGAGCTTGCGCGAAAAAGTGCGCTGCTGCTGGGTGTAGACGATTTTGGCGGTCTGCTGGCTGATGGTCGATCCGCCGGCCACCAGATCGCGCGCCTTCAGGTCCAGGATGATCGCCCGCGCCAGGCCGCGCGGATCGATGCCGTTATGGGAATAGAAGCGCCGGTCTTCCATGGCGATGAAGGCGGCTGGCAGGAAGGCTGGCATCTCCTCCAGTTTCAGCCGCGCGCCGACGATGGCGCCGCGATGACCCACTTCGTTGCCCTTGGCGTCCAGGAAGGTGAAGGCCAGGGGGCGATTGACGGCGTAAAGGTCGACCTTGGGATCCAGCGCCGGCGCGAAGAGGCCCAGCACCACCGGCCCCAGATAGAGCAGCGCCAGGGGAACGGAGATTACCGCCATGGTAATGGCGAAGGCCGGGGCGTAGCGGTCCGCTATCTTTCGCGCCGTATCGGTTTTCAGGCGGTTTTGCCAGTCGGACATTGGCGCGATAGCTGACCGATATTTGCGGCAGTTTCAAGGTGTGGCCGCGAAGCCGTTGCACTTATTGGTTTCTCTGGCGGCTTTTTCCCGAAGCTGTCAGTCTGGCGCCCATGTGGGACGGCATGACATTGGTGGCGGGACGCGACTGCGGCGACTGCACCGTGTGCTGCACTGTGATGACCATCAACAAGCCTGAAATTCAGAAGGAATCCGGCGTCACCTGCCGCCACTGCAAGGCAACCGGCTGCGCCATCTATGACAGCCGCCCGCCGGTCTGCCGTTCCTGGTATTGCGCCTGGCGCACGGTGGAAATTTTCGACGCCGACTGGCGGCCCGACAAAACGGGCGTCATGCCCTATGTCGAAACCGAAGGCGTTTCCGAGGATTTCGATCTTTCCACCGGTATCGGACTGATGCTGGTGGGCAATCCGCTCAAGACCGTGCGGCAAAAATGGCTGCAGGATTTCGTCGAGACCGGCGTGATGAATTCGGTGCCGCTGTTTTTGTCCTTGCCCGGCCCCATCGGCCACCAGGCGGTGACCACCTCGCTCAACACCGAGGAAATGCTGGAATTCATCCGACGCGGCCTGATCAAGGACGGGCTGGAAGCGGCGGTGAAAGTGCTGCGCGGCTGCGACCATGAACCAGCGGTGATCACCCATACCGGCAACGATGTCGGCATCCCCTGAAAAGAAGGAGCCCGCGTCTTGCGACGCGGGCTCCACTTGACGGGCTGGGGTCCTATGGGGAGGGGCATACCACGGACCTTGCTCCTCAAGACTGTTGCTTACAGGCGGCGGATGAACCGGCCGCTGTAGGGATCGACCTGCACCAGCACCAGGCGGCCGAAGCGGTCATGGGCGCGCACCACATAGCGGCCCCGCATGAAGAACGGCTCGCTGATCACCGACAGGCGGTGATTGCGCAGGCTGCGGTGGACATGCATCCGGTTCACATAACCGTGATGGCGGTCATAGCGGCCGTGATCGTTGAAGTGACGGTCGCCGCGATGACCACGGTCCCAGGGCTGGGCCGAGGCGGAGCCGATGCCCACTGCCGTCAGGATCGCCAAGGAAGCTGCCGTCAGAAGCGTTTTGGTGTTAAACATGACTGTCTCCTTCTCATTCGACTGGGCGGTGTTGATTGCCGTCCATGAGCCGACATTAGGGGGAGGAAACTGAACCGGGTCTGGACGGGGTGTTCATGCGTGGTTCATGTCTTTTGCCTTAGAAAAAGCCCATGTTTGCCCGTATTTTCTTTGCTCTTTTTCTGGCCTTTTGCGGCCTGACCGCCCTGGCTCCGGTTCAGGAGGCCCAGGCCCAGGCCCAGGCCCAGTCCCGCCGTGAGCGCGCCGATGGCGTGCAGCCGCTGGACCGGCTGCTGCCGGGCATTCGCCGTTCCCATCCGGGCGAATTCTATGACGCCCAGGGGCCGACCTATGGGCCGAACGGGGACGCGCACTACAATCTCAAATGGATGACGCCGGACGGGCGCATCATCTGGTTCGATGCCGATGCGCGCACGGGCCGCGTCCTGCGCTCTTCGCCCGGACGCGAAAATTTCGACGCCGGACGCAGCTATCGCCGCGAAGGCGGCGCGCGTCCCTATATCGACCGCTATCCGCCCTACATGGCCGATCCCTATGACCGGGGCTTCGGCCGCGAACGCGCGCGTGAACGCGAGCGCTATGCGCCCAGCTTCGTCCCGCGTCCGCGCTATGATAACCCTTACGGGGAAAGGCGCGGCCGCTGGCGGCGCGATCGCTAGAGGACACGGCATGCGCATTCTGCTGGTGGAAGACGAAAAGGATCTTCAGCGCCTTTTGAAAAAAGTGCTGGGGGACGCCGGCTACGTGGTCGATCTGGCCACCGATGGCGAGGAAGGTCATTTCCTGGGCGATACCGAACCGTATGACGCGGTGATCCTGGATCTTGGCCTGCCCAAGATGGACGGCGTCACCGTGCTGGAGAAATGGCGCAAGTCCGGCAAGACCATGCCGGTGCTGATCCTCACCGCTCGCGACCGCTGGAGCGACAAGGTTGCCGGCTTCGATGCCGGCGCCGACGACTATCTCGCCAAGCCCTTTTACACCGAGGAACTGCTGGCCCGCCTGCGCGCGCTGCTGCGCCGCGCGGTCGGCATCGCCACCGCCGAAATCGAAATCGGCAAGCTGCATATCGATCCGCGCGCCAGCCGCGTCACCTATGACGGCAACCCGGTCAAGCTGACCAGCCAGGAATACCGCCTGCTGGCCTATCTCGCCCATCATCGCGGCAAGGTGGTGTCGCGCACTGAGCTGGTCGAACATCTCTACGACCAGGACTTCGACCGCGATTCCAACACGATCGAGGTTTTCATCGGCCGCCTGCGCAAGAAGACCGACGCAGGCCTCATTCAGACGGTGCGCGGGCTTGGCTATTCCCTTGAAGATCCGAAACTGGGCGGCAAGCCGGCTGAGGTTTGAGTCCCTTTCGTCGCGACTGATCGCGGTCGCGGCGATATGGACCATCCTGGCCTTGCTTGTGGGCGGCGCGGTGCTGTCCAACGCCTTCCGCGTGGCGGCGCAGAACAGCTTCGACATGGCGCTGGCCAGCGACATGGACGGGCTGATCGCTGCCGCTGAGCCCGATCCCAACGGCGGCGTCATGCTGCAGGGCCGCTTCCTCAATCACAATTTCGACCGCGTCTATTCGGGGCTCTATTACCAGATACGCGCCGGCACGACGGGCGGCCAGATTTCGCGCTCGCTGTTCGACCGCGAGATCGAGATCAGGAATACCGAGCGCAAAGGCGCGCTGACCTGGGGTGAGGCTGATGGGCCCGAAGGCCAGCATCTGCGCGTGGTGTCGCGCCGCGTCGATCTGGCGCCCAACCAGCCGGCCGGTGAATTCACCTTCGTGGTTGCGGGCGACATGGTGGAAGTGGAGCGCCAGACAGGCGAGTTCAACACCGTGCTGATCTGGTCCTTTGTCATCCTGGGGCTTGGCCTGATCATTGCCATCCTGCTTCAGGTGCGTGTCGGTCTGTTGCCGCTGCGCCGGGTGAGCGAGGCGCTGGCGCGAATCCGCGACGGCAAGGCGCGGCGCCTGGACGGGCATTTCCCCACCGAGATCGAACCGCTCGCCACAGAGCTCAATTCACTGATCCAGCACAGCGAGGAAGTGGTGGGCCGCGCCCGTACCCATGTTTCCAACCTGGCGCATTTCCTGAAAACGCCACTGTCGGTGCTGGCGGCGGAAGCCGACGCCCAGCCTGGTCCCCTGGCCGACAGCATCAAGCGCCAGGTGTTTTCGATGCGGCGTCAGGTGGACCACTATCTGTCCCGCGCCCGTGCCGCCGGTTCGCTGGACGTGCTGGGCAACCGCACGCAGGTGTCCACCGTGATGGACGATCTGGCGCGCGTGATCGGGCGCATTCATGCGCCGCGCGGCATCGTGATCGACGCGGAATGTTCGGACCTCATTTATTTCCGCGGCGAGCGGCAGGACCTGGAAGAGATGCTGGGCAACCTGATCGACAATGGCTGCAAGTGGGCGCGAGCGCGGGTGCGGGTGCGCTGCAAGAGCGCCGCCGGACGGCTGTCCCTGACTATAGAGGATGACGGGCCGGGCCTGTCGGCCCAGCAGCGGACTCAGGTGGGCGAGCGGGGTGAAAGGCTGGACGAAAGCGTGCCCGGCTCGGGCCTGGGACTGGCCATCGTCCGGGATATTTCCAAGCTTTACGGGGGTTTTTTCGCCCTGGACGCCAGCCCCATGGGGGGGATGATGGCCTGTCTGGAGTTGCCGGCAATTGTGTAAAAGAAACAGGGTATTAACTACGATCCCCTAGTGTTGACACGCGTCCGGGCGCCCGTCCGGAGCAGGAGTGTCGATGCTGTCACCGGACAAAACCGGATTGCTGAAGGCGTTTCTCGGCGGCCTGCCGGGTCATGTCGCCGCGCGTCTTGCCATGGCGGTCGAAGTCGACCGGCTGATGGATGGACGCGCGCTGCCGCATGCGACAATCCTGGAAGGCTTGCGTCCCGTCCTGCGCCGCGACGCGCATGAACGCACCCTGACGCCGCTGCGCCTGTTCTGCCGGCCGTTCCAGGATTTGCTCACCTGCGCGCCGCGCAAGGCCAAGCAGAAGGGCTGCATCGCGCGCGGCAGCCTGGTGCCGGTGTGGAACTGGGTGTCGCTGACGCTGATCCCCGAAGAGGCGGCCCGCTACGCCACCGAAACCAAGGCGCTGGTGCTGCAGCACAAGGAAGAAGACGCGATCATCCGCGCCGGCCAGTTCTGGCCGGTCGCCTCCGCCGCCATGGCCACGGCGCTGAAGGATCCCAACACACGCAAGATCCTGCAAAAGACGCTGGGCGATGCGCTGGCGGTGGAAGATGCCGACGAAATGACGTCGCTGCTGGCTGCCGGCGAAACGCTGGAAAAGCTGGCGGCGCTGCTGCCCAAGCCCGTTCCTTCCTTCCATGAAACGCTGCTGTGGGATGTGCGCGCGGTCTATGACGCGATGATGCAAAGTTATCCCGATGTGGCGCCCTACATCGCGGTGATCGCGATGAACCGGCTCAGCCGTCCATGGGAAGCACTGCGTCTGCCGATGATGATTTCGCGCAAGCAGGACGAAACGCTGATCGCCAAGACCGATATGGGTCTGGTCGGCGAAATCCTGTTCGACCGCATGGAGGTCCTCAAGATCTCGATCCAGCAGACGCGCCACCCGTTGTTCGACGCCGAGGTGCTGATGGAGGAGGTGAAGACCTTCGCAGACCTTTCCAGCCATATCGTCAAGGAAATCGAACTCAAGCGCGATGGCGAATGGGGCAAGCGGCTCTTGGCCGAGCGGGTACAGATCGGCAAGGTGATGGAAGGCTTCATGGACCGCGCCCCCAAGGAGTTCAACGCCGCTTTGCCGATGGCCAAGGGCACCGGTGCGGATTTTAGCAAGCATCCAGGCGCGGAAAAGCACGAAATGGCCAAGCGCTATGCGCGCCTGGTGACGGGCAGCCGTAACTTCGCCGCCGCCGCGTCTTTTGCCGCCAAGCAGAAGACCACTTACGAAGATCTCTGCACCACGCTGCAGCGCTACAATGAAGACGTCATCAGAGGCCTTAAAAGCGATCCGGCGCGCGCCGAAATCGTGGGTGCGCAGTTTGAACTGTGCGCGGAACTCACCGCCATCCTATTCAGCGAAGAAGAGGCCGCCATGATGCGGCGGCGCGGAAAAGCGGCGCAGGCTGCAGCCGCAGCGTAAAACATTCGTCTGCTGTATCGCGAGCCGCCGCGCCTTTGTTTAAGGGCCGCATCCGCCGCCGGGGGCGGCAAAGCTGCGGAGGCTGCTGCCGCAGCTTGATCGAAAGTTTCAAATCCAGCCTGAACGGCGGATGAACGGCGGGCTGGTTCCGCACAAATAAACCGATAGACATTGAACGGTCTGCATCGTCTCCTACTTACCTCTTGCGTAGGGGCAAGAAGAATTTCTTTGGAGACGTTTGACGATGTTCCGCACCCCGCTTATCGCCGCCCTGACGGTCGCCCTGCTGGGCGGAACCGCGCTGGCGCAGCCGGCGAATTCGCCGCCCACCGATCTGTCCGGCACCGCGCGCAGCGCCCCGGACTTTGATGCCGATGACCGTTACGGCCCGCCGGTTTCCGACCGTCAGGCCAATCCGCGCGCCCAGGCCACCGCCAACGAACAGCGCGACCGCGATATGTTCTGCCGCCGCGATGCGGCGGCGCGCACCGGCTACACCAATCCGCGCGACGCGGCGCGTGACGAGCAGGCGCGCGGCAGCATCGGCGGAACCCTGGGTGGCGCGGCGCTGGGCGCGATCATCGGCGGCGCCAGCGGCGATGCCGGCATGGGCGCGGCGATCGGCGCGGGCGCCGGCCTGCTTGCCGGCACCGCAGTCGGTTCGAGCAACGCCCGCCAGGCGGCGCGCGATGTGGAAGCGGATTATTCCGCCGCCTATTACGCCTGCATGCATCAGGCCGATGGTGGTTCCCGCAGCGCCTACAACTATGACGACCGTTATGACGATCGTCCGCCGCCGCGTGGCTATGGTTATGATTACGGCCCGGACTATGCCTATGGCCCGCTGCCTCCGCCCCCGCCGCCATATTATCGTCCTTATTGGGGCTCGTATGGCTACGCGCCCTATTACGGCCCCAGCATTTCGCTGGGCTTCGGGTTCGGCGGCGGTCATCGCGGCTGGGGCGGTGGTCACCATCGCGGTTACCGCGGCGGCTGGCGGGGCCGCTAACGCGGCAAACTGGTCTTTGCTATCGAAACGGCCGGACTGTTAAGGTCCGGCCGTTTTCATTTTCAGGTCCGTCATGCCGCCCAAAGCCAATCCGTCCAAGCTGAATCCGCTGCAACTGCGCACGCTGACGCTGCTGCAGGCGATCGCGCGGATTCCGGGCGCGGCCGCCGCGACGCCGGAGGGCGACATCGCCATCACCCAGTTCCCGCACGCCCATGGCGATCACTTCCATTTGGGCGACGCCACGGTGCGCGGCAGCGACGCCACCGGCCTGGAAAACGAGAATGTGTGGAACGCGCTGTCCCGCAAGGGCCTGGCCAAGTGCGAATGGCCCCACCAGATCGCTTTGACCCCCGCCGGCATGGCGTATGATACCGGCATCGCCGACCAGATCTTGCACCAGGGCGGACACCACTAGATGAACGCCAAGAAAAAGCGCCGTCTTGCTTTTGCCGCCGCGCTGGTCGCGGTGGGCGCGGTGCTTGCCGTGATCGTGGTCTATGGCCTTGGCCAGAACACCATGTATTTCCGCAGCCCCACCGACATTGCCGAACACAGGATTCAGCCCGGCGTGTCGATCCGCCTGGGCGGACTGGTGCAGCAGGGCAGCGTCGCGCATGGCAAGGGCGCGGAGGTGCGCTTTGCGATCACCGACGGCAAGAGCACGGTGCCGGTGAATTTCTCCGGCGTGCTGCCGGCGCTGTTCCGCGAAGGCCAGGGCGTGGTCACCACCGGCGCGCTGAACGAAACCGGCACCTTCGTCGCCAATGAAGTTCTCGCCAAGCACGACGAGAAATACATGCCGCCCGAAGTGGTGGATTCGCTCAAGCGCAGCGGCCACTGGAAGGAAGGCGGCGTATGACCGGCGAGCTGGGCCAGATCGCGGTCTGCTTCGCGCTGGCTCTTTCGCTGGTGATGTCGGGCGCGGGCCTTTGGGGCGCGCGCGCCGACCAGGCGGCGTCCCGCAGCATCGCCAATGGCGCGGCCATGGGCATGCTGGTGTTCACGGCGCTGGCCTTCGGCGTCCTCACCTACGCCTTTATCGTTTCGGATTTTTCCGTCGCGCTGGTCTCCAGCCATTCCCACACCACCAAGCCGCTGATCTACAAAATCAGCGGCGTGTGGGGAAACCATGAAGGCTCGATGCTGCTGTGGGTGCTGGTGCTGGCGATCTATGCCGCGCTGGTGGCGGCGCTGCAGCGCGGTGGCGACCGGCTGACCAGCGCCGCGCTGGGCGTGCAGGGCCTGATGGCGGCAGCGTTCTTCCTGTTCCTGCTGTTCACCTCCAACCCGTTCGCGCGTCTCGATCCGATGCCGTTCGAAGGCAATGGCCTGACGCCGCTGCTGCAGGACATCGGCCTCGCGCTGCATCCGCCCATGCTCTATGCGGGCTATGTCGGCCTGTCGGCGTCTTTCTCCTATGCTGCCGCCGCCTTGATGGTGGGCGAAGAAGGCTGGGTGCGCGCCGCGCGGCCCTTCATGCTGATGGCCTGGATCGCGCTGACCGCCGGCATCGCGCTGGGAAGCTGGTGGGCCTATTACGAACTGGGCTGGGGCGGTTTCTGGTTCTGGGATCCGGTGGAAAACGCTTCGCTGATGCCCTGGCTGATCGCCACCGCGCTTCTGCATTCGGCGCTGGCCACCGAGCGCAGCGGCGCCTTCCGCACCTGGACGCTGCTGCTGGCGATCGGCGGATTCTCCATGTCGCTGATCGGCACGTTTCTGGTGCGCTCGGGCCTGACCTCGTCGGTGCATGCTTTTGCCAGCGATCCCACCCGTGGCTTCTTCATCATGGTGCTGATCGCGCTGGCCATTGGCGGGGCGCTGGCGCTGTTCGCCTGGCGCGCGCCCACACTGAAAGGCGGCGCGGCGTTCGAGCCCGTCAGCCGCGAAACCACGTTGCTTCTGAACAATGTCTTCCTGATCGCGTCCTGCGCCTGCGTCTTTGTCGGCACGCTGTATCCGCTGGTGCTGGAAGCCTTTAACGGCACCAAGATTTCCGTCGGCCCGCCTTATTACATGCTGACCTTCTCGCCGATCTTTTTTGCGCTGCTGCTGCTGGTGCCGCTGGGACCGAAGCTGGGCTGGAAGCGCGGCGACCTGAAAGCCGCCTGGCGTTCTCTTTACCCGGCGCTGGGGCTTGCGGCGGTTGCGGCCATCGCGGTGCTGGCCTTGATCACACCGCGCGGGCTCACAGCGGCTTTGGCCTTTGCCGTTGCCGGTTGGCTGATCGGCGCGTCGATCCTGGATGTGCGTTCCCGCAAGGGCGCGCGCGCGTCCGCTTTTGCCGCCGCGCTGGCCCATGCCGGTCTTGGCGTGACGCTGCTGGGCGTGACTGGGGCCACCGCCTGGCGCAGCGAAGCGCTGACAGTGATGGCGCCGGGCGAAATCATCACGGTGGGGCCGTACAGGTTGCGCTTTGATGGCGTGACCGAAGTGAAAGGCCCCAACTATGTCGCCGATCAGGCGCGCATCGCGCTGATGGACGGCGACAGGGTGAAAACCATGCTGCGACCCGAACAGCGCTTCTACACCGCCGAAGGCCAGTCGGTGGCCGACACCGCCATTCGCACCACCGGCTTGCGTGATCTGTATCTGGCGCTGGGCGACAATCGCGGCAATGGACGCTATGCGATCCGGGTTTACGTCTCGCCGCTGGCGCCGCTGATCTGGCTGGGCGCGCTGGTGATGGCGCTGGGCGGCATGCTGAGCCTGTGGGGCCGGGTGCGCGTCGGCGCGCGCGCGAGTGCCTCCGAAACCGTGGCTGCCGAATGAAAGGCGCCGCGCTTCTTGTCGTGCTGATGCTGGCAGGTGTGCCCGGCGCCTTGGCCCAGACCCAGCCCGTCGTCCCCACCACGATCGGCGACTCCTTCGCCGATCCGGCAATGGAAAGCCGCGCCCGCAACATGCAGCGCCAATTGCGCTGCCTAGTCTGCCAGGGCGAGAGCATCGATGAATCCAATTCGCCGCTGGCCGCCGACCTGCGCCGCCTGGTGCGCGAGCAGATGGTGGCGGGCAAGAGCGACGACGAAATCCGCGAATTCCTGGTGGCGCGTTATGGCGACTTCATCCTGATGAAGCCGCCGGTGCAGCCCAACACCTGGCTGCTGTGGCTGGCGCCCTTTCTGGTGCTGGGCGGGGCGGGTGCCGTGGCCTGGGTGACGGTGAAAAAAGCCGCCGCGCGAAAAGCTTAGTCGAATTACGGTTATGTAATCTTTGGGACATATTCCGGCCATGCTGTGCGGGTATGAGTAGCGTCAGCAGGCACGAAGCCGCCCAAGGAGATTTTTTATGCAAGATCCCAAGAACAACACGCCCGATATCGTCACGTCGGACTCAGGATTTTTCTCCCGCCTTCCCAAACCGACCCTGCGCCAGCGCCGCATGATTGCCATGACCACTGCCGCGTCCTTTGTGGTGGTCGGCCTGGGTGCCTTCGCGCTGTTGCCGCCGGTCCAGAAAATCCAGGCCCAGTCCTCGACCGTGCTGGCCCAGTCCAGCGCGCCGCGCGCCACGCCCCGCATGCTCGAAAGCGCGCCCTACAGCTTCGCCGATCTGGTGGAGCGGGTGAGCCCGGCGGTGGTGTCGATCAAGTCGGAAAGCTCGCAGGCCGAACCCGAAGGCATGGACAATATCCCGCAGCAGTTCCGCGACCTGTTCCAGCAGTTCGGCCAGCGCCCGCCGCAGCAGCAGGCGCCGCGCCGCGCGCTCAGCGCCGGCTCGGGCTTCATCATCGACAAGGCCGGCTATGTCGTGACCAACAACCACGTGGTCGACGCCAGCAAGAAGATCACCGTCACCCTGCCGGACAAGCGTGAATTCGTCGCCCGCCTGGTGGGCAGCGATCCGGTGACCGACATCGCCCTGCTTAAGCTGGAGAGCGACAAGCCGCTGCCGTTCGTGGACTTCGGCGATGACAAGCGCCTGCGCGTGGGCGACTGGGTGGTGGCCGTGGGCAATCCCTTCGGTCTGTCCAACTCCGTGACCGCCGGCATCGTGTCGTCGCTGGGCCGCAACATCGAAAGCAGCCAGCAATACACCAACTTCATCCAGATCGATGCGCCCATCAACCGGGGCAACTCCGGCGGGCCGACCTTCGACCTGCGCGGCCAGGTCATCGGCATGAACTCGATGATCTTCTCGCCTTCCGGCGGCAGCGTCGGCATCGGGTTCGCCATTCCGGCCAGCCTGATCCACGACGTCGTGGCGCAGCTCAAGGACCACGGCAAGGTCAATCGCGGCTATCTGGGCGTCAATATCCAGAGCGTGACGCCGGAAATCGCCGCCTCGCTCGGCATCAAGGAAAGCAAGGGCGCACTGGTGGCCGAAGTGGTCGCCAATGGTCCGGCCGCCAAGGCGGGCTTCGAGCAGGGCGACATCATCACCGCAATCAATGGTCAGTCGGTGGAAGATTCCACCGACCTGACCCGCAAGGTGGCGACCGTGCCGGCTGGCAATGTCGCGACCTTCTCGGTCAATCGCGGCGGCAAGCCGTCGGAAATCCGCGTCACCATCGGGGCGCGCCCGGATGACCGTGTTGCCTCCAACGCCCCGGCCGGCAAGCCCGGCGCGGCGGCGGCCAGCGCCACGGCCGCAGGCCTGGCCCTGTCCTCGCTCACGCCCGAAACCAAGCGCACCTATAACGTCGCCGACGCCGTCACCAGCGGCGCGGTGATCACCAAGGTGGATACCGACAGCGATGCTGCCGAAAAGGGTCTGCAGGCGGGCGACGTGGTGCTGAAGGTCGGCAACCGCACCGTGCGCAGCCCGGCGGATTTCCAGTCGGGCGTGAGCGACGCCAAGAAGGGCGGCCGTTCCAGCGTGCTGCTGCTGGTGGCGCGCACCCAGGGCGGCACGGGCTTCGTCGCCATCGACATCGAGAAGTCGTGATGGTTTGCGGGCGCGGGAGATTCCCGCGCCCCTTTTGCCTTCCTCCAGCATTTATCGGGAGAATGAATGCGAATCCTCGTAGTCGAAGACGATCTGGAAGCGCAGCGCTATCTGGTTCAGGGTCTCAAAGAGTCGGGCCATGTGGTGGACGAAGCCTCCGACGGTGAAACCGGCCTGTCGCTGGCGCTGTCGCGGGCCTATGACGTGGCGATCATTGATCGCATGCTGCCCAAGATGGACGGCCTGAAGCTGGTTGGCGAAATGCGCGAGCATGGCAACCAGACGCCGGTGCTGTTCCTGTCAGCCCTGTCGGAAGTGGACGATCGCGTGAAGGGCCTCAAGGCGGGCGGCGATGATTATCTCGCCAAGCCCTATGCCTTTGTCGAACTGCTCGCCCGCATCGACGCGCTGCTGCGCCGCCGTGCGCCCGCGGGCATCAAGACGCGGCTGGGCGTGGGCGATCTGGAACTGGATCTGCTGACGCGTGCTGCCAAGCGCAGCGGCACCGATATCGAACTGCAGCCGCGCGAATTCCGCCTGCTGGAATATCTCATGCGCCATGCCGGCCAGGTGGTGACCCGTACCATGCTGCTCGAAAGCGTGTGGGAATATCATTTCGATCCCCAGACCAACGTGATCGACGTTCATATCAGCCGTCTTCGGGCCAAGATCGACAAGGGCTTCCAGGCGCCCTTGCTGCACACGGTGCGGGGCGCGGGTTACATGATCCGTGCGCACTAAGCGAAAATTCGGCTAGGGGCGGGGGACGCGGATGCGCATCGGCCACCTGCTTCGGACCCAGGCCTTTCGCATCGTGCTTGGCTATGTGCTGCTGTTCGCCCTTTCGGTGACGGCGCTGATGGCTTTTACCTACTGGAACACGGTACGCACCCTGGACGGGCAGACCGACCAGATCGTCGCCGCGGAAATTACCGGCCTGTCCGAGCAGTATCATCACCTGGGCTTGCGCGGCCTGGCCGAGAGCGTGCATGCGCGTTCGGCGAGTGCCGGGCAGTCGCTCTATCTCCTCACCGACAGTCAGCGCCGCCGCATCGCCGGCAATCTGGATTCCTGGCCGCAGACGGTGGTGACGGCCGAGAATTTCGTCGAGTTTGATTATGAGCGCCCGGTGGATGGCAAGCTGGAATCGCGCCGCGCCCGTGGCCGCATGTTTCCGGTGACCGGCGGCTTTGTGCTTCTGGTCGCCCAGGACGTGCATGAACGCTTTCTCACCACCCGCATGTTCACCACCACCCTGCCCTGGACGGTGGGGCTGATCCTGCTGCTGGGCCTTGCGGGCGGCGCGGTGATGAGCCGCAACATGCTTAACCGGCTGGATGCGATCAACCGCACCAGCGGCGAGATCATTGCCGGTGATCTGACGCGGCGCGTGCCCTTGACCGGATCGGGCGATGAGTTCGACACGTTGGCGGAAAATCTCAACCGCATGCTGGACCGGATCGAACGGCTGATGCGCGGCATGCGCGAGGTGACCGATTCAGTGGCGCATGATCTGCGCACGCCGCTCAACCGCCTTCGCAACCGGCTGGAAGATTCCGCCAAAAGGCTCACAGCCGGGGACATGCGCAGCAAGGAAGAACTTGCGGGCGAGATCGAGCGCGCCATCGCCGAGACCGACCAGCTGATCGGCACGTTCAATGCGCTGCTGCTGATTGCGCAAACCGATGCCGGCACCACGCGCGCGGCGATGACGGTGCTGGACCTGCCGTCGGTCGCCGCCGATGTGGCCGAGTTGTACGAACCGCTGGCGGAAGAGCGCAATGTGACGCTCACGCTCGCACCGGCAGGCGATATCGCGGTGGAGGGCAATCGCAGCCTGATCGCCCAGGCACTGGCCAACCTGGCCGACAATGCCATCAAATACACCCCGCCCGGCGGCCATGTGCGCATCGGCACGGATATCGGGCCGCTGGGCGTCGATCTGTGGGTCAGCGACAGCGGGCCGGGCATCGCGCGCGAGGACCGGACGCGGGTGGTGGACCGTTTCGTGCGGCTGGAAGCGAGCCGCAACTCGCCCGGCACTGGGCTGGGCCTTTCGCTGGTGGCGGCGGTGGCGCATTTCCACAATGCCGCGCTGGTGCTGGACGACAATGTTCCCACCGGGCTGAGGGCGATCTTGCGTTTCCCCAAGGCGGCGTTGCGGGCTTCGCCGTTAAAGGCTGCTGCTGAGTGAGGCGCGGCGGGCGTAGCCCGGCAAATCGGTCCGGTGGACCGATTTGAGCGGCGAGCGCGCCGAGCTTGGGCGAGGCGCCACGTTCCCGCTAGAGTGCGTGATGCTTCGTATTCCGCCCCAGCCTTTCGATACCGCCCGCGCCGCCCGCATTCGTGATGGCCTGGCCGAGCAGGGCTTCACCCGCACCGATCCGCTGCTGGACTCGGTGTTCGGCAACAGCGCCTTTCTGGGGCGGCTGGCGCTGCGCGAGACGGCGGTGCTGGGAGACTATTTCACCGCCGGCCCGCAGGCCGTGCTGGACGCGGCCATCGCGCAAGGACTGGCGGTGGCGGATGCTGATAGCGAAAGCCGCGCCATGGCGGAACTGCGCATCGCAAAGCGCCGCGCCGCGCTGACCATCGCCCTGGCCGATGTCGAAGGTCGCTGGGATGTGGGCCAGGTCACCGCCGGGCTGACGCGCTTTGCCGATGCCTGCGTCAGCGGCGCGCTGCGTTTCTTGCTGCGGCAGGAAGCGATGCGTGCCGGCATGGAAGAGCGCGACGGCGCAAGGCTCGAGCAAAGCCTGGGCATGACGGTGCTGGCGATGGGCAAGTACGGCGCGCATGAGCTGAATTACTCCAGCGATATCGATCTGGTGGTGTTTTACGACGCGCAGAAATTTCCATTTTCCAAGCGCGGCGACATGCGCGGGGCGGCGGTGGATATCGTGCGCGGCATGGTCAAACTGCTCAGCGAAGTCACCAGCGACGGCTATGTCTTTCGCACCGATCTGCGCCTGCGTCCCGATGCCGGCGCCACACAGATCGCCATCTCCACCGATGCGGCGCTGGATTACTATGAGGCTATGGGCCAGAACTGGGAACGCGCCGCCATGATCAAGGCGCGCGCCTGCGCGGGTGATCCTGAGACCGGCGCGATGTTCTTGAAGAACCTGGTACCCTTTATCTGGCGGCGCTACCTGGATTTTGCGGCTATCGAGGACATCCAGTCCATCAAGCGCCAGATCCACGCCCATGTCGGTCATGGCGAGATCGCAGTGGCGGGACACAATATCAAGCTGGGGCGCGGCGGCATTCGCGAGATCGAATTCTTCGCCCAGACTCAGCAGCTCATTCTGGGCGGGCGGCATCCGGTCCTGCGCGTGCCCACCACGCAGGGCGCGCTGGACGCGCTGGTCGGCGAGGGGCGGGTCGATGCCCAGGTGGCCGAGGAACTGAAGGCCGATTACCGCTACCTGCGCACGCTCGAGCATCGCCTGCAGATGATCGAGGACCAGCAGACCCATACGCTGCCCGACAGAGACGCGGATATCGCGCATGTCGCCTGTTTCATGGGCCATGACAGCGCGGAGGATTTTCGCAAGGCGCTGACGGGCGTTCTGGAAAATGTGCAGGGTCATTATGCCAAGCTATTTGAAAGTCAGCCCGACCTGACCAGCGCGCAGGGCAATCTGGTCTTTACCGGGGTGGAAGAAGACCCCGAAACGCTGAAGACGCTGGAGGCGATGGGTTTCACCGATGCGGCGCATGTGTCGGCCGCCATTCGCGGCTGGCATCATGGCCGCATCCGCGCCATGCGCTCGCAGCGCGCGCGCGAGCTGCTGACCAAGCTGATCCCGGTCATTCTGAAGGCGTTGGGCGCCGCCGCCGATCCGGATGTCGCCTTCAAGCAGTTCGACCTGTTTCTCTCCAACCTGCCGTCGGGCGTGCAGCTTTTCTCGCTGTTCCTGGCGCGGCCGCAGTTCCTGGACCTGCTGGCCAAGATCGTGGGTTCGACGCCGCGCTTGGCCACTTACCTGGCGCGCAATCCCGCCATCATGGATGCGCTGCTGGACGCCGATTTCCTCACCAGCCTGCCGCCGCGCCAGCAGCTTGATGCGCGCTTCGCCCAGTTCGTCACCGGCGATTATGAAGAGGTGCTGGATGCGGCGCGGCGCTTCACCCGCGAAGCGATTTTCCGCGTCGGGGTGCAGATCGTCGAAGGCGCGGCGCGCGCCGACCAGGCCGGTCCGGCGCTGACCGACATCGCCGAAGCGGTGATCGAAGGTCTGCTGCCAAAGGTGGAAGGCGAGATGGCCGCCGCCCATGGCCGCATCAAGGGCGCGGGCTTTGTGGTGGTGGCGATGGGCAAGCTGGGCGGGCGGGAAATGACCGCCAGTTCCGATCTTGATCTCGTCTTTATCTACGACACGCCGCCGGGCGTGGAAGCCTCGGATGGCGCCAAGCCGTTGTCACCCACGCTGTACTTTGCGCGGCTGGCGCAGCGGCTGATATCGGCCCTCACCACGCCGACGGCGGCTGGCACGTTGTACGAAGTGGACATGCGGCTGCGTCCGACCGGGAACAAGGGGCCGGTGGCGGTGTCGCTGGAAAGCTTCGCGGTCTATCACGCCAGCGAAAGCTGGACCTGGGAACATATGGCGTTGACCCGCGCCCGGCTGGTGGCGGGAACCCCCGCATTGCGCGCGCGGGTGGAGAGCGAAATCCGCCGCCGCCTGACCCAGCCGCGTCCGGCGCAGGACATCATCAACGACGCCCGCGACATGCGCGAGAAAATGGCGCTGACCTTTCCCGGCGCCAATCCGTGGGACCTCAAGCACGCGCCCGGCGGGCTGGTGGATATCGAGTTCATCGCCCAGGCGCTGCAACTGGTGCACGCGCCCGCCCGTCCCACCGTGCTCGACACCAACACCATCGGCGCGCTGATCATGCTGAAGGGCGCGGGCGCGCTGCCGGCGCAAGATGCCGACACGCTGATCGCCTCCGCCCGGCTGCAGCACGCGCTGACACAGG
Source organism: uncultured Alphaproteobacteria bacterium (assembly GCA_903837555.1). Taxonomy (GTDB): domain Bacteria; phylum Pseudomonadota; class Alphaproteobacteria; order Micropepsales; family Micropepsaceae; genus Rhizomicrobium. The sequence continues at coordinate 4,572 of CAILUV010000025.1, read as the reverse complement.
TGCTGCGCATCGCGCTGGACGAAACGCCGAAGATCGAAGAGGCGACGCCGGGTCTGAAGGCGCTGCTGACGCGGGCGGCGGAAGTCGAAAGCTTTGCGCAGGCGCAAAAGCTGCTTGCGCAACTGCAAGGCCAGACGCGGGAAATCTTCAGCCGGTTGCTGGCAGCGCAATAAGCTTTTCGGGCGGAAACTCCAGCGACACGGACTCGCCCGCCGGCGCCTGGCCGCTGACGGCGATCGGCTCCGTGCGCCCCGGAATTTTCACATGGAAGTGGCTGCGCTCGCCCAGAAAGGTTGCGGCGGCGATGGTGCCGGACAGGCCTTGCGGCGCGATGCCCACATGTTCGGGGCGGATCGCCAGCAGCACATGATCGCCGGCCGTAATGCCATTCGCCACATTGGTCTTGGGCAGTGCGACGATGCCCAGAAGTCCGCCATTCACCGTCACGCTGCTTTCGGTGACTTCTTTTACCGTGGCGTGGAAAAAGTTTATCTCGCCGATAAAGTCCGCGACCTCGCGGCAATTGGGCCGGTCGTACAGTTCGCGCGGGGACGCGACCTGCAAAATCCTGCCGCCGCTCATCACCGCAACCCGGTCCGACAGCGACAGCGCCTCTTCCTGGTCGTGCGTGACCAGCACGAAGGTGATGCCGACCTTGCGCTGGATAGCCCTGAGCTCGATCTGCATCGCCTCGCGCAGCCGCTTGTCGAGCGCGCCCAACGGCTCGTCCAGCAGCAGCACCTTGGGCTCGCGCACGAGCGCGCGGGCCAGCGCCACGCGCTGCCGCTGGCCGCCGGAAAGCTGGTCGGCTGCGCGCGCGCCCAGCCCTTCCAGCCGCACCGTGGCCAGCATGGCTTCGACCTTGCGGCGCAGCTCGTCGCTGGAAAGGCCGGATTTTCGCAGTCCGTAGGCGATATTGTCGAACACGTTCAGGTGCGGAAAAATCGCATAGGACTGGAACACCATGTTGGTCGGCCGCAGGTTCGGCGGCACGCCGTTCATCGCTACTCCGTCGATGGTGATGATGCCATGATCGGGCGTCTCGAAGCCCGCGATCATGCGCAACAATGTGCTCTTGCCGCAGCCCGATGGCCCCAGCAGCGAAAAGAACATGCCGCGTTCGACCGACAAATCGACCGCATCGACCACACGCGCGCCGCCGAACGCCTTGCTGACCTGCGATACCGACAGAAAGCTCATCACGCACCCACCATCGGTTTCTTGACGCCCTGATTGCGCAGTTTCTCGGCCAGCACGACCAGCACCACCGAGACGCACAGGATGATGGTGCCCAGCGCCAGCACCATCGGCAGCCGCGCCGGAAAGCGCAGCTGGCTCCAGATATAGACCGGCAGCGTCGCCTGCGTGCCGGAGAGGAAATAGGCCACCAGGAATTCATCGAAAGACGTGATGAAGGTCAGCAGCAGGCTGGCAATGATGCCCGGCAGCATCAGCGGAAAGGTGACGCGCCAGAAAGTCATCCAGCGGTCCTCGCCCAGATCGGCGGACGCTTCTTCCAAATTGGGATCGAAGCCTTCAAACCGCGCCACCAGAACAGCCAGCGAGAAGGGTGCGCAGATCAGCAGATGGCCCAGCACCACCGATGCCAGCGACAAAGGCAGGCCGATGGTGCCCAGCAGCAAGAGCAGCGAAATGCCCAGCACGATGTCGGGAATGAACAGCGGCAGCGAGATCATGCCCAGCGCCACGCCGCGGCCGCGCAAGCGATATTGCGTCACCGCCTTGGCGGCGAGAAGTCCCAGCAGGGTGGACAGCAGCGCGGTGACGACGCCGACTTTCAGGCTGTTGACCAGAGCCTGCTGCAGCGCGCTGTCGGCCAGCGCTTCGTACCAACGCGTTGTGAAGCCGGTGAGCGGGAAGGCGATGAAGGCGGAGTTGTTGAACGAGAAGATCGGCAGCACCAGCACCGGCAGATACAGGAACGCCAGATAGAAACAGGCATAGGCCAGCAGCGTCCGGTTTTTCATCGCACCGCCCTCGCTGCCGCGCGCGCTGCCGCCACAAACAATCCGGCCAGCACCGCCACCATGGTCATGCTGACCAGGGCCAGGGCCGCGCCCAGCGGCCAGTTGCCCACCTGGGTGAACTGGGTCTCGATGATGTTGGCGATCATGGCGCCGGCGGGCCCACCCACCAGCTCGGGCGTGACGAAGTCGCCGGTGGTGGGCACGAAGATCAGGATCGCGGCGCCGATCACGCCGGGCATCGACAGCGGCAGGGTGATGCGCAGGAAGCGGCGCAGCTTGCTGTCGCCCAGATCGCTGCCGGCCTCCAGCAGCGAGCGGTCGATTTTCTCCAGGCTCACATAGATGGGCAGGATGGCGAAGGCGGCCCAAGCATGGGCCAGCGTCACCACCACGGCAAAGGGATTGTAGAGCAGAGAGCCCAGCGGCTCGGCGATCAGCCCCAGGCCCAGCAGCCCCGAATTGATCACCCCGCCATAGCCCAGGATGATTTTCCAGGCGAAGACCCGCAGAAGGTACGAGGTCCAGAAGGGAATGGTCAGAAGGATCAGCCAGAGAAATTTGCGCCGGGCATGGAAGGCCACGAAGTAGGCCATGGGATAGGCCAGGGCGACGGTCAGCGCCGTCACCAGAGCGGCCACCACAACCGAGCGGGCGAACAGGATGCGGTAGCTGCCGCGCCCCAGAACCTCGCTGTACTGGGCCAGGGTCCAGCCGGCCTCAAACCCAATGCCGGACTGGCTTTTCAGGCTGGTAATCAGCAGCAGACCCAGGGGCGCGGCCAGGGTCAGTCCCACCACCACCAGGGTGGGGGCCAGCAGGGCATAACCTTGCCGCACGTTCCGCCCCTTGTCCGCCACGCCGCCCCTTTCGCGCACCCTTTGGGCCGCCCGCGTGATTTGGCGAAATTAACAGGTCTGGTGCAACCCAAGACCCGGAGATTGCTGGGGGATTGGCCGCATAATCCCCGCTTGAATCGCCGGAGGCGATCAGCCATAACCCGCCGTCTTGGAGTGCGGGCGTAGCTCAGGGGTAGAGCATAACCTTGCCAAGGTTAGGGTCGACGGTTCGAATCCGTTCGCCCGCTCCAAGTCTCTAAGTAAAATCAATGACTTAGCGTCATTAGCTTTATTTAATTTCCCCAAAAAGGTAATATACGGATCGTAAACGGATTTTCCCGTTTAGGGGGCGTCTATGCCAATAGATCTAGTGGGTAGGGCTTCCGCCCAAAAACGGTCATCCGCCAAGGTTTTGGAGGCGAAAACCTTCAGGGATGGGGCGATCTACCTCTACCGCCGGTCCGACTACAAAAAGCCGACCTGGTTTATCCGGCTCAAGATACCGGGTGCCAAGGGCTACATTTGGCAATCTAGCAAGACCACCGAAGAGCACGCCGCCTACAAGGTAGCGGACGACCTCTTCAACAAGTCCCTAGTTAAGGTGCTTGGCGGCGGGAAGCTTGGCTCCAAGAAAATCACCGATGCCCTTAACAGCTACATCAGGCGATTTGAGTCCGAGCAAAGCCGCCTCTCCATAAAATACAAAATCTTCTTGGCTAAAAGGCTGATGCCCATTTTTCAGGGCAAAACCTTTGAGGATCTTGATACCGCGCTGATCTCTAAGATGGTCACCGAGCTAAATCAGGCATCATCAAAAGAAAAGCTTTCACCAAACACCATCAAACGGATCTTTGCTGATTTTAGGACATTTCTGAATTGGTGTGTTGAGGAAGGTTACCTGCCAAAGGTACCGACGTTTCCTAAGGTCAAGGCGGAACAATCACGCCGACCCCATTTTGACATCAACGATTATCGGAAGCTGACACGTCATCTGCGGGAATATGTAAAGCACGCTAACCCAGCAGTCGTCAGAGATCGGACTCTGGTGATGAACTATGTGCTGATCCTAGCCAATACCGGTATCAGAGTAGGGGAGGCTAGGACTCTGAAATGGCGTGATCTGCGACCGATCTATAGCCCAGAAGAACCATCAGTCATCAACCTTGCGCTTACTGTTAACGGCAAGACGGGTAAGCGGGAAGTTGTAGCTGGCAAAGCTGAAGTGAAAGGCTACTTCGCTCGAATTCTTGAGCTGAGAAAGTTGGATATAACGAATCCCAAGTCAGATCTTTTTGAGAAGAAAGATGTGCCGAGTGACAGCTATGTATTTTGCGGGGTCGATGGAAAGCCGATCAACTCCTTCAAGAAGTCATTCATTACGCTGTTGACCGAAGCCAAAGTGCTTACTGATAGCTATGGGCAGAGGCGATCAATTTATTCCCTACGCCACACCTATGCCACTGCCAGACTTCAAGAAGGCGTCAATCAATACATCTTAGCCAAGAATATGGGGACTTCAGTGGCGATGCTGGAGGCATTCTATGGGCACACTAGCAATGTGACTTCGGTGGACGAACTCACAAAGTTCACGCCAAAGAAGAAGAAAAGCGCTGGCGAGAAGAAACCTAAAGAGGCTTTTGCTTGGCTAAAGGATGATGGCGAAGCGAACAGTGAAGATACGTCGCCTCAGCCGCAGAGCTAACGAAGGGTGGAACGTTTAAGAGTGGGAAGAAGGCTAAGACCGTGGA
>CAILUV010000024.1 GCA_903837555.1 uncultured Alphaproteobacteria bacterium | reverse complement strand
TCTGGCCATAGACGAGGGCGCATTTGGAGCCCTTGGTCGAGCCGCCATGTTCCTTCGGGTTGAGGTTCACGTTGGACTCGATCATCTCGTGATAGAGATCGTTGCCCTCGCGGGTACGCTCGCCCACGCCGGCCAGAACCGAGTAACCGCCATAGGCCTTGGCGATGTTGTTGATCAGTTCCTGCATGGTCACGGTCTTGCCGACGCCGGCGCCGCCGAACAGCCCGATCTTGCCGCCCTTGGTGTAGGGGCAGAGCAGGTCGATGACCTTGATGCCGGTAACCAGAATTTCGGCCGAGCCCGCCTGTTCGGCAAAGGTCGGGGCTTCCCGGTGGATCGGCGCGGTGTTGGTCAGGTCGATGGGACCGGCTTCGTCGATCGGCTCGCCGATCACGTTCATGATGCGGCCCAGCGTGGCGGGACCGACCGGCACGCGGATGGGCGCGCCGGTGTCGATGACTTCCTGGCCGCGGGTCAGGCCTTCGGTGGTGTCCATGGCGATGGCGCGCACCGAGTTTTCACCCAGATGCTGCGCCACTTCGAACACCAGGCGGAATTCCTTGCCGGTCTTGGCGTCGATGTTCTTGGTTTCGATGGCGTTCAGGATCGCCGGCAGCGGGCCGTCGAATTCCACGTCGACAACGGCGCCAATCACCTGGGTTAAACGGCCTTTGGACTTGCTCATGGTCTGTCTTTCTCTCTTAGACGGCGGAGGCGCCGGAGATGATTTCAATCAGCTCCTTGGTAATCTGCGCCTGACGGGTACGGTTCATCTGGATGGTGAGGGCTTTGATCATGTCGCCGGCATTGCGGGTGGCATTGTCCATCGCGGTCATCTGCGAGGCGAAGAAGCCGGCCTGGTTTTCCAGCATGGCGGTGAGAATCTGGACGGAGATGTTCTGGGGCAGCAGCGCTTCCAGGATGGCTTCTTCATCCGGTTCGTAATCGTAAAGCGGCGTGGGCCCCGAAGCGGCTTCCACCTGCGCCGGAATCAGGCGCAGCGCGCGCGGCGTTTGCGTGACCACCGACTTGAACGAGGAGTGGATCAGCGTGACCACATCATATTCGCCGGCCTGATAGGCGTTCAGAACCTGCTGGGCGATCGGCTTCACCAGCGCGAAGTTCGGCGCCTTGAGCCCGACTTCATAGCTTTCGACGAAGCGCGCGCCATGCAGGCGCCGCAAGCCGTCGCGCGCCTTGCGGCCGATGGTGATGATCTTGACGTCCTTGCCTTCGGCGATCAGCGCACCGATTTTTTCGCGCGCCAGGCGAATGATGCTGCCGTTGAAGCCGCCGGCCAGGCCACGATCGGACGTGGCGACGATCACCAGGTGACGTTTGTCGCTGCCGGTGCCAGCCAGCAGCAGCGCGGACGAGCCCGACACGCCGGATGCTAGGTTGGCAATCACGTTTGCCATGCCTTGCGCATAGGGGCGCGCGGCTTCGGCCGCGAGCTGGGCGCGGCGCAGCTTCGCCGCCGCCACCATCTGCAGCGCCTTGGTGATCTTCTGCGTGGACTTCACGCTTCCGATCCGTGTGCGCATTTCCTTTACGGATGCCATGCCTGAACTTCCTTAGAGCGCGAGCCGTCCATTGTTACGAGAAGCTCTTGGACACTTCGTCCAGCGCCTTTTTCAGCATCGCTTCCAGATCGGGCGACAGCGCCTTTTCCTTGCGGATGCCTTCGAGGAACTGCGGGTAGCTGCTCTTCAGCTTGCCCAGCAACGCATCCTGGAACGCCTGCACCCGGTTGGTGGGGAAGGGGTCCAGATAGCCGCGGGTGCCCGCGTAAATCACCGCCACCTGCTCTTCGACCGAGAAGGGCTTGTACTGCGGCTGCTTGAGCAGCTCGGTCAGGCGTTCGCCGCGCGCCAACATCTTCTGGGTCGAGGCGTCGAGATCGGAACCGAACTTAGCGAAAGCCGCCATTTCACGATACTGCGCCAGTTCGCCCTTGATCGGGCCCGCGACGGTTTTCATCGCCTTGATCTGGGCGGAGGAGCCCACGCGCGACACCGAGATGCCGACGTTCACCGCCGGGCGAATGCCCTGATAGAACAGATCGGTTTCCAGGAAGATCTGGCCGTCGGTGATCGAAATCACGTTGGTGGGAATATAGGCCGACACGTCATTGGCCTGCGTTTCGATGACGGGCAGGGCGGTCAGCGAGCCCGCGCCATTGTCTTCATTCAGCTTGGAGGCGCGTTCCAGAAGACGGCTGTGCAGATAGAAGACGTCGCCCGGATAGGCTTCGCGGCCCGGCGGACGGCGCAGCAGCAGCGACATCTGGCGATAGGCGACGGCCTGCTTGGACAGATCGTCATAGATGATCAGCGCGTGCATGCCGTTGTCGCGGAACCATTCGCCCATGGCGCAGCCGGAGAAGGGCGCCAGGAACTGCAGCGGCGCGGGTTCGGAAGCCGTGGCGGTGACGACGATGGTGTATTCCAGCGCGCCGGCATCGGCGAGCGTCTTGACGATCTGCGCCACGGTCGAGCGCTTCTGGCCGATCGCGACATAGATGCAGTAAAGCTTGGCCTTCTCGTCGGTACCGGCGTTGACGGCCTTCTGGTTGATGATCGCGTCGATCGCGACGGCGGTCTTGCCGGTCTGGCGGTCGCCGATGATCAGTTCGCGCTGGCCGCGGCCGATCGGGATCAGCGTGTCGATGGCCTTCAGGCCGGTCTGCACCGGTTCATGCACCGATTTGCGCGGAATGATGCCGGGCGCCTTCACGTCGACGCGGCGGCGTTCGGTGGCCTTGATTTCGCCCTTGCCGTCGATGGGATTGCCCAGCGGGTCGACGACGCGGCCCAGAAGACCCTTGCCGACCGGCACTTCCACGATGGCGCCGGTACGCTTGACGGTGTCGCCTTCCTTGATGGTGGAGTCCGAACCGAAGATCACCACGCCGACATTGTCGGTTTCCAGGTTCAGCGCCATGCCCTTGATGCCGCCGGGGAACTCGACCATTTCGCCGGCCTGGACATTGTCGAGGCCATGAACGCGGGCGATGCCGTCGCCCACGCTCAGCACTTCACCGACTTCGCTGACCTGCGCCTCGGCGCCGAAGTTCTGAATCTCGCGCTTGAGGATCGCGGAAATTTCTGCGGGCTGAATATCCATCTCAGTTTCCTTTCATGGCCGCGCGCAAGCCATCGAGCTTGGTGCGAAGAGAAGAGTCGATCATGCGCGATCCCACCTTGACGACGAGACCGCCGAGCAAAGAGGGATCGACCTTGGCGTGCAGGCGCGGTTCCTTGCCCAGCTTGGACTTCAGAACGGCCTTGAGTTCGGTGACTTCCGCGTCGCTGAGGGCGCGCGGCGAGGTGACTTCGGCTTCGGTTTCGCCGCGGGCCCTGGCCACCTGCTTTTCAAAAGCCTTGATGATGCCGGTCAGGGCCGAGAGGCGGCGCTTGGACGCCAGCAGCAAAATGAACTTGGTGGCCAGTTCGCCACTGCCCATCTTGGACAGGACGGCCTTGAGGGCCTTGGCATGGTCGGCGGAACTGAACACCGGCGAGCGCACCAGCCGGGTCAGGTCGGGGCTGGAATCAAGCGCCCGGCGCAGGGCGGCCAGGTCGGCGCTTACCGCGTCCACGGCCTTATGTTCCTGGGCCAATTCGAACAGGGCATTGGCATAACGCCCCGCCAATCCGCCTTCCGCCGTTTCCTTCGCCACATTCATCCTTCGCAACCGGGACGCATACCTGCATCTGGCCGCTATCGCTTGCTGTTTTAAGCTATTGAATTAGCTGTATTATTTCGCAGTCCCGCGAGTCACTTGCGGGAAGCGGTGCCAGTTAGCATGGGCCATGACGGCGACGCAATATTCCGCGTACGGCCATGCTGTCGCGGGCTTTATCAGGTAATTTTGTGGAAGAACCGCGACAGGCGCACCAGGCCGGGCCAACTGGCCGGTCCGCGCATGTTCAGGAAGTCGAACGAGCCCAGCACAAACTCCGCCCGTCCGACCAGATTCGCGGTCGGAACCAGGCCCACGCCGCCATCGGCCACGTCCACCCGGCTGTCGGTGGAATTGTCGCGGTTGTCGCCCATAACAAACAGGTGCCCCGGCGGCACCGCGACGGTATCGGTATTGTCGTGCAGGCCGCGCCAATGCCGCTTGAACACCGGATAGCGCACGCCGTTGGGCAAAACCTCCACATACTGGCGGATCGCGCTTTTCTCGCCCTGCTGGCTTTCGGATTCGTCCATGCCGGCATCGATCAAATCGAGCACACGATCGTTGATCACCAGCCGCCCCTGACGCATTTGCACATGATCGCCGGGCAGGCCGATGACGCGTTTAACCAGCACCGTTCCATTGTCGACGGGATGGCGGAAGATCACGACATCGCCCTGCTGCGGATCGCGGGCCAGAAAACGCTTCCCGCCGGACAGGCCAAGGTACACCGGCAGCGAGGCAGCGCTGTAGCCATAGGCGTACTTGCTGGCGATCATCGCATCGCCGATGCGCAAGGTCGGCTCCATCGAGCCGGAGGGCACGTAGAAGGGCTGGGCGATGGCGGTGGTGGCGCCAAAGGCCAGCAGCAGCACGGCCACCGGTTCGGCCAACCATTTGAAAACGGCGCGGACGGTCTGGGTCATAAGGGTATCTTGGGCTGTCTTGGCGGGCTTTCAATCCCTTTTCGTGTTAATCCTTGACCCCCGCAGCCCTAGCCGCCAAAAGCCCGGCCATGATCGAACTGTCACAGGAATTCGGCTTCGACGCGGCCCATTATCTGGGCAATAGCGCGCCGGAAAACCGTCGGCTGCATGGTCATTCCTTCTATGCGGAAGTGACGCTGCGCGGCGAGCCGAACCCCGCCACCGGCTTCCTGCGCGACCTGGGCGATGTCGATGCGGCGCTCAAGTCCATCCGCGCCGAACTGGATCACCGTCTGCTGAACGACATCGAAGAGCTGGGTGCGCCGACGCTGGAGAATATTTCCAGGTTCATCTTCCAGCGCGCCAAGGCGGCGCTGCCCGAAGTGGTGCGCGTGAAGCTGCGGCGTCCGTCTTACGGCCAGACTTGCGTGTATGAAGGGTGAGGCGCGGCGCGCGTAGCGCGTGAGCAGGTCCAGTGGACCTGCGAAAGCAACGAACGCCGCGAGCTTGGGCGAGCGGCCGGGAGGACATGATGAATAAAAAACTCACCCAGCTCGGCCGTCAGGTGAAGCAGCCGTCCTCGCCGGACAAGGCGGTGCTGGAAGCGGTCGCCAATCCGCATCCCGACACCGATTACCTGGTGCGCTTCACCGCGCCGGAATTCACTTCGCTGTGCCCGATCACCGGTCAGCCGGACTTCGCCCATTTCGTCATCGATTACGTGCCGGGCGCGAAGATCGTCGAATCCAAATCGCTGAAGCTGTTCCTGACGTCATTCCGCAATGCGTCGGGCTTTCACGAGGATTGCTCGCTGACCATCGGAAAACGCATCGCCGCTGCGATCAAGCCCAAGTTCATCCGCGTCGCGGGCTTCTGGTATCCGCGCGGCGGCATTCCCATCGACATTTTCTGGCAGAGCGGCAAGCTGCCTTCGAATGTCTGGCTGCCTGATCCGGGTGTGCAGAACTATCGCGGGCGCGGCTAGCGCCCTGCAACTTGTGTGATAGCGTCCGCCCAGATCGATACAACCGGCAGGGCCTTTGGGGGGCGCATGTCTCAGGACGATATCTATCTGCTTTCGATCGCGCTGATCGTCATTCTGGGCGTGGTCTTTGCCATTGCCCGCTGGAAGGTGCATCCGTTTCCCGCCTTGATGATCGGCGCGCTGGTGCTGGGCCTGTGGGCGGGCGCCGATACGGCTGCGGTTCTCAAAAGTTTTCAGACGGGGTTTGGCGGCACGCTGGCCAGCGTCGGCGTGCTGCTGGCTTTGGGCGCGATGTTCGGCGAGTTGCTGGCGAGCTCGGGCGGTGCAGAGCGCGTGTCAAATGCGCTGCTGGATGCGGGCGGGACGCGGCTGGTGCCCTGGACCATCGGTCTGGTGGCGATGCTGCTGGGCTTGCCGCTGTTCTTCGAAGCCGCCGTGGTGCTGATGATGCCCATCGTGCTGACGGTAGGCGCGCGGCTGGCGCGCGATCCCGGCGGGTTGAAAGGCAATCCCTATCTGCTGGCAGGCCTGCCGGTGTTCGCCGGCATCGGCGTAATGCATGTGCTGGTGCCGCCGCATCCCGGCCCGATGGTGGCAATCGACGCCATCGGCGCCGACCTGGGGTCAACGCTGGTGATCGGCATTCTGCTGGCTTTCCCCGTCGCCATTCTGGCGGGACCGCTGTTCACCTACTGGATTGCCCCGCGCGCCAGCGCGTCGCCGCCCGCCGATCTGGTGGAGCGCTTGACGCGGCGCGACACACAGTTCCGCACGCCCGGCATCGGCATAACTGTGGCGACCATCCTGTTTCCCATTCTTTTGATGATGGGCAAGGCGGGCGTGGATCTGGCGCTGCCGGCGGGCCATCCGGTGCGCCACCTGTTTGAGTTCATCGGCCATCCCATTGTGGCACTGTTGCTCGCCGTGCTGCTCAGCATGTTCACCTTCGGATTCTTCCTGGGCAAAGACACCAAGGCGGTCGGCAAGCTGCTGGGCGACGCACTGCCGCCGGTGGCAGCGATCATGCTGATCATCGGCGCGGGCGGAGCGCTGAAACAGATGCTGATCGATGTCGGCCTGGGCCGCACCATCGCCAACGCTTCGCAGCTTGTGGAACTGAGCCCGCTGCTGCTGGGCTGGTTCACGGCGGTGATCATCCGCCTGGCCACGGGCTCTGCCACGGTCGCAACCGTGACGGCGGGCGGGTTGATGGCGGCGACCATCAGCGTGCATCCCGAACTGAACCCAGCGCTTCTGGTACTGGCGATTGGCGCGGGCTCGATGTTCTTCTCGCACATCAATGATGCCGGATTCTGGATGGTGAAGGAGTTCATGGGCATGAACATGCCGGACATGTTCAAGACCTGGTCGATGGTCTCCAACATCATCTCGGTGACGGGGCTGCTGTTTGTGCTAGCGCTGTCGCTGGTTATCTAGCGCGCCAGTTTTTTTAAGGATCGGCAGCAGCGGCACAGCGGACTTGGCATAGTCCTTCCACACGCTGCCCTTGCTCAGCAAAGCGGGTGCGGTGCGGATGGTGAAGCGTTGGGGGTCGAGACCTTTTTTCACGGCGTTCCATTCGATGGGCATGGAAACGGTCGCGCCGTCGCGGGCGCGCGGGCTCAGGACCGCCACCGCTGTGGCCATGCGGTCGTTGCGCAGATAGTCGAGGAAGATTTTACCGCGCCGCTTGGCCTTGGACATTTCGACCAGATACTTGGCGGGGCTGTCGGCCGCCATGCGGGCGCAGATTTCCCGCGCAATGGCCTTGGCTTCCTTCCAGCTGATGGTTTTGCCGGCATCGAACGGCGTCACCACATGCAGCCCTTTGCCGCCAGTGGTTTTGGCGAAGGTGTTGAACCCCAAATCCTCCAACCGGTCTTTCAGTTCTTTCACGGCCGCGATCACATCGTCGAACGACACGTCTGGCGAGGGATCGAGGTCAAACACGAAACGTCCCGGCACATCGGGATGACCCGGCGCGTTGTTCCAGGGATGCAGTTCCAGCCCGCCCGATTGCGCCGCCGCAATCAGGGCTTCGACGCGGTCGATCTGCAGATAGGGTTCACGGTCGCCGGACACCTTCACCAGCGTGAACAGCGACGACTGACCCGCGCCGGCATGGCGTTGAAAGAAGCGCTGATCACCGTTGATCCCGTCCGGCGCGCGCACGATGGAGCAGGGGCGCCCCTGGATGTGCGGCAGCATCCAGTCACCGACCGTCTCGTAATACTGCGCCAGTTCCAGCTTGCTCACCGGCCTGTCATCGCCCGCATCCGGCCACAGCGTCTTGTCCGGGTTGGAGATGGGAATGTTCATCACCACCGCACCGCCGGATGATCTGGCGTGTGATTGTCCAGCTTTCGGCTGCGCGAGTTTCTTGTGCTTCTTTGGCGTTTCGGTCTGCACCTCATCGGCGGGCTTGTCGGCGCGCAGTCCCTTGAAGGCGGCCTGGCGCACCATGCCGTCGCCGGTCCATCCGGCAAATTCAATTTCGGCCACCAGTTCGGGTTTCAGCCACTGCACGCCCGCGTCCTGGCGCGGCGCGCCCTTGCCGGTGAAGGGCGAGGTTTTGGACGCCATCGCCTTCAGGCGGGACGTCAGGCGCTTGACCTTGTCGGCGGAATAACCCGTGCCGACGCGCCCGACATAGACGAAGTGATCGCCGCGGTTCACGCCCACCAACAGCGAGCGGAATTTTCCCGCCGTGGTCGACCAGCCACCGATCACCACTTCGTGACCGGCGCGGCACTTGGCCTTGGTCCAATTGTCGCTGCGGCCGGACGCATAGGCGGCATCAGTGCGCTTGGAGACAATGCCTTCCAAATTCATCCGGCAGGCCGACAGCAGCACCGCATCGCCGCCGCTGGTGAAGTGTTCGACATAGCGCAGCGTGTTGTTCCGGTCTTTTTCCAGCAGGTTGCTCAGCCGCGCCTTGCGGTCGCTCAAGGGCAGGCGGCGCAGATCTTCGCCATCCGCAAACAACAGATCGAACGCGAAAAATATCAGCGCGTCAGATTTTCCGTCCGACAGGGCGGCCTGCAACGCCGCGAAATCCGGCGCCCCGTTATGGTTCAGGGCGCATACTTCGCCATCGATAATGCAGTCGGGCAGCTTGCCCGCAACCTTGGCGATGGCGGCAAACCGCTTCGTCCAGTCCAGTCCCTTGCGGGTGAACAGCCTGGCTTTGCCGTCCTCCACACGCAACTGCATGCGATAGCCATCGAACTTGACCTCATGCACCCAGCCTGCGCCCGACGGTGGCTGATCGACCAGGCGGCATAGCTGCGGCTCCACGAATGTCGGCAGCGACGAGATCTTCTTGGGCTTCGCTGGCGCGGTGTCTTCCGCTTTGCGGCTTTTAGATTGCCAGACCGCATCCGCCTTGAAGGCCTGCGCCTTCATAAAAGGCTTGGGTGTCTTGCCGGTGCCCGATTCGATTGCCTTCATGGCGCGGCCCGACGCCACCGAATGATCTTTGTCCAAGATGCCTTCGCCGCTGCCGTCCTTGGCGAACCTGTCGCGATGCTTGATGAGCAGCCAGTTGTTGCGCTTGCTTTTGAACTTTTCACTTTTCATCCGCACCAGCACCCAACTGCCGTGCAGCTTGTCGCCGTCCAGCGAAAATTTGAGATCGCCCTTTTTCAGCATCGCTTCGGGATCGCCCTCCGGCTCCCAATAACCGCGATCCCACAGCATCACCGTGCCGCCGCCATACTGGCCCTTGGGGATGGTGCCCTCGAAGTCGCCGTAATCCAGCGGATGGTCTTCCACCTCCACCGCCAGCCGTTTTTCCGCCGGGTCGAGGGAAGGCCCGCGAGTCACGGCCCAGGATAGAAATGTGCCGTTCAGCTCCAGCCGAAAGTCGTAGTGCAGCCGGGTGGCGGCGTGTTTCTGGATGACGTAGCGCAGCCGTTTGGATGCAGCGACCTTGGCGCCCTTGCCGCTGGGTTCGGCTGTGACGCCGAAATCGCGCATCGACTGGTATTTTTCCAGCCGGGTCTGTGCCTGCTTTTTGGGGGCGGCATTGCGTTTGGCGGATTTGGTCTTGGCGGCCATGATTTCCCTGTGGAAACATAGTTCCGCAGCGGCGTTTCCGTTCCGGTTTCAACGGGAAAAACGCAATGGCCAAAGCCGCAGCCAAGAAGAAAGCCAAAGCCAGGCCCCAGGCCCGGTCCAAGGCCAAAGCCGCAGCGACCCGCGGTCACCACAAGCCGGCCAATTCCAACGAGCCCAGCCTGTCGTCCCGCCCCATGTGGCAGGGGCAGTTGCGGCTGTCGCTGGTCTCGTGCCCGGTGGCACTGTACGGCGCCACCAGCCGCACCGCCGACATCTCGTTCCATCTGCTGAATCCGGAAACCAACAACCGTATCCGCATGATCCCCACCGACCCCGATACCGGTCCGGTGGAGCGCGCCGATCTGGTCAAGGGTTATGAGATTTCCAAAAACCATTATGTCGTGCTCAGCAACGACGAGATCAAAGCGGTAAAGCTGGAAACGACCAAGACCATCGACATCCAGCGCTTCGTCGATGAGAAGGAGATCGACCGGCTCTATTGGAACGATCCCTATTACCTGTTGCCCAACGACAAGAGCGGCAACGAAGCCTATGCGGTGATCCGCGAAGCGCTGGCGCAGACCGGTCGCATCGCGCTGGGTCGTGTGGTGATGCACACCCGCGAGCGCCTGGTGGCGCTGGAGCCGCGCGACAAGGGCATCATCTGCTACACGCTGCGCATGGGCGACGAGGTGGTAAGCCCCGCGGATGCATTCGGCGACATTCCCGCTACCCGGCCCGACAAGCAGATGGTGGAAATCGCCCGCAAGATCATCGAACAGCAGGCGGGCGCCTTCGAGCCGGACAAATTCGAAGACCGTTACGAGAATGCGCTGCGCGACCTGATCCGCCGCAAGGAGAAGGGCGAGACGCTGGTCACCGCCGAACCGGTCGAAGACGACAATGTGATCGACCTGATGGCGGCGCTGAAGAAAAGCCTCAAGGCCAAGGGCGGCTCAGCCCCCACAGCCAAGCGCAAGGCGCGCTGATCATCCGGTGTTGTGCCAAATGAAAAGCCCGGCGCGAAGGCCGGGCTTTTTCATGCGCAGTTGGAAAAGAATGGCTCCCCGGGCAAGATTCGAACTTGCGGCCAACCGGTTAACAGCCGATTGCTCTACCACTGAGCTACCGAGGAACAGCACACTCTTGGGAGGCGCTATCTAGCGTCTCCGTTTTACCATGACTACATCAAACTTCGAAAAGATGAAGAATTTTTCCATGAGGCCAAAGGGATGACCCGAAAACACACGATCCGGCTGGGCAAGTACCGCCTGCAGCTGCCCGGATCGCGGCCGGTGCGTGTCCTGATCGGCATCTTGCTGATTCTGTGCGGCTTTCTGGGATTCCTGCCGATCCTGGGTTTCTGGATGGTGCCGATGGGCCTTGTGGTTCTGTCCATCGACCTGCCGTTTGTGCGCCGCGGGCGTCGCAAGGTCGAAGTCTGGTGGGGCAAGCGCAAGGCCCGCAAGGCGGCGCAGAAGGCTGCCAATGCCCGTTGGGCGAAAGAGGCCGATAAAGAAAAATGAGGCCGGGAGATGATCCCGGCCCCAAGGCGTTGGGTAATGGTGGGGTGTCTTCAAGGAAGACGCACGCACCATGACCCCGTCACGGTTAACAACACCTTAACCACCGGGCTTCCGGCGCGAAAAAAGTTCCATTTCGCATCGGATGGCCCGAATCATCGGCTGTCTATTTGGGCATTGGCAGGGAGATGGCCTTGTCGCCCATGCGCTCTGCGACCCAGAGCTCGTTGCCGAACGGCTGCACGGCGGTGGGTACCTTCAT
This sequence comes from uncultured Alphaproteobacteria bacterium, assembly GCA_903837555.1. Taxonomy (GTDB): domain Bacteria; phylum Pseudomonadota; class Alphaproteobacteria; order Micropepsales; family Micropepsaceae; genus Rhizomicrobium. The sequence continues at coordinate 7,361 of CAILUV010000024.1, read as the reverse complement.
GCCGCCATCCTTCATCACGGTGACGGTGCCGCTTTCGCCCTTGATGGTGAGGTAGTGGACACGCGCCCCGGCATTCTCGGCCACGAACAGCTTGCCATTGGCAAAGCGCATGCCGTCGGGATTCTTCACCAGTCTGTCCATGAAGATTTCGGTGAGGGTGCCCTTGCCCTGGGCGTCGATGTTCACGCGGTACAGATTGCCCGCGAAAACCGTATTGACGTAAAGCTGGCCGTTCAGGAAGTCGATGCCGTCCACGCCGAACAGGTAGCGCATATTGTCGATCACCAGCGTCGCTTCGGTGCCGCCGGGCTTCACGTTCCAGATGCGGCCGCGGAACGTGTCGGTGACGTAAAGCGACTTGTCGGGCGCCACCACCATGTCGTTGCACAGGTTGGTTTCGCTGGGCAGGTCCCAGCGCGACTTGGCCGCGCCGGTCTTCAGGTCAAAGCCACGCAATGTCGACTTGCGGCCTTCTGCGGGGCTGCCGTCATTGATCTGGCAGGCCCACAGCGTGTTGCTGCCGGCATCGGCCAAGACGCCCAGAAAGGTGCCATTAGGCACTTCCCGGCTGACATCGATCCAGACTTCGGCGGTCGTGGCGCCTTTCTTGGCGCGGTAGATTTTGGGCGAGCTGGCGCTGCCCAGGATCACCGTGCCGTCGGGTGCAACGGTCAGGCTTTCGGGCTGCGACCCGGGTGGGGTGGTGATTTCGGCGGCATGGGCGGCGGAAAAGACGAACAGCGCCGACATGGCGGCGGCGGTCAGAAGGCGCATCGTGAAACTCCCCGGTAATTTTGGGAACTTATAGCCCGGATGGGGACCCGCAGGAGAGGAGATTTGGAGGCCACGCCCGGAATCGAACCGGGATGCAAGGATTTGCAATCCTCTGCGTAACCATTCCGCCACGTGGCCTCAACAAGTCAAAAACGCCGGGGAAAACCAACCCGGCGAGCGGTTGGCGGCTATAGCAGACGGGCAGGTGGCCGGACAACTGTGGCAAAAGGCGGGCCCGCGCCCTATAAGCCGACTAGACTCTTTCAAGGGCTTTTGGCCGATGTCCGAATCCGCGCGCTTCAACATGGTCGAAGCCCAAATCCGCACCTCCAACGTCACCGATGCGCGAATCCATGCCGCCATGGGCGCCGTGGCACGCGAGCGCTTCGTGCCCAGCGCCTCCCGCGCCCTGGCCTATGCCGACGTGCCGGTGGCCATCGCCCAGGGCCGCTATCTGCTGGATCCCCGCAGCTTCGCCAAGCTGGCGCAGCTCGCCCAGATCCGCGCCGAAGACCGGGTGCTGGATGTGGCCTGCGGCACCGGCTACTCGTCGGCCGTGCTGGCGCGCATCGCGCGCGAGGTTGTTGCGCTCGAGCAGGATGCCGATTTGGTTCGTATTGCCAGTGAGTTGCTGGCCAATGTTGTTGGCAAGGTTGAACTGGTCCAGGGCGGTCTGGTCGAGGGCGTGAAAGCCCAGGCGCCGTTCGATGTGATCTTTGTCAACGGCGCCATCGAACAGGCGCCGGAGACTCTGCTGGGCCAGCTTGCCGAAGGCGGCCGGCTGGTCACGGTGATGCGTGAAGGCGGTCAGGCCCGGGCCTGGCTGTTCGTGAAGCAAAACGGCCAGGTCGGCCGCCGCCCGGATTTCGACGCCGATGTGCCGCTGCTGGCCGGCTTCAAAAAGGCGATGGGCTTCGTTTTCTGATGCCCCAGGCGCTTTGCGCCGCCTTCGTTAACCCTATCTTTGCCATCCAGCCCTCACTGTCCTAGGGTTTGGTCATGCCGCCATCGCGCGGGAGGAGCTGTCTATGTCGAATCCCCAGCACGAACCCACCATGGAGGAAATTCTCGCCTCCATCCGCAAGATCATCTCTGAGGATGCGCCGGAAGGCGGCGCGCCGGCTGCCGAAACGCCAGCGCCCGTGGCTGAGGCCGCGCCGCCAGCTTATGACGATGTGCTGGAACTGACCCACGAAGTTGAGCCGCCAGCTCCGCCCGCCCCGGTTTATGAGCCCGAGCCGCAGCCCGCGCCGATGGAAGACATCGTGTTCGAAACCGTGACCCCGGTGGCTGCTGCCGCCGCGTCGCATTCCGACATTTTCTCGGATCACACCCGCAAGGCGATGGAAGACGCGTTTGATTCCATTCCTGACGAACCCGCGCCGGCGCCTGCCGCGGCACCGTACCGCCCTGCCGCGCCGATGGCGCCGGTCGACGGCTCCAGCGTCGAAACCGTGTTCGAGCGCGCGGTGCGCGAAAGCTTCGAGCCGGTGCTGCAGAAGTACCTGTCCGACAATTCCGCCGTGGTGATCGACGGCATGAAGCCCTTGATCCGCGAATGGATGGACGAGCATTTCCCGCCGCTGCTGGAAGGTGCCGTCCGCGCCGAAGTGGAACGCGTCGTACGCTCGCGTGGCGCCAAGCGATAGGCGCGGTTCTTTTGGGTTCAGGCGGCGTCGTTCGTCGCTCATGGGCCTATAGCCCACTTCGCTCCTCACTCCTGGCCTGACCCCAAAACTCCTCGCGCGGATAGTGAAGAGGGCTGAGGCTTGACCTCGCAGCCAAAAAGCCGGAAACGGACCGCGTATCCGCCGGTTTTCCCCATGCTCGACAAGATTTTCAACCCCGCCGACGTCGAAAAGCGCATCGCTGCCGAATGGGAGGCGTCTGGCGCCTTCCGCGCGGGCAATCGCCCGGATGCGGAGCCGTTCTCCATCGTCATTCCGCCGCCCAACGTCACCGGGCGGCTGCATATCGGCCACGCCCTCAACAACACGCTGCAGGACATACTGGCGCGCTTCGAGCGCATGCGCGGCAAGGACGTGTTGTGGCAGCCGGGCACCGATCATGCCGGTATCGCCACGCAGTTGATCGTTGAACGGCAGTTGGCCGAAAAGCAGACGAGCCGTTTGCAGCTCGGCCGCGAGAAATTTCTGGAAGAAGTCTGGAAGTGGAAAGCCGAATCCGGCGGCGCCATCGTCGAACAGCTTCATCGCCTGGGCGCGTCGGCCGACTGGAGCCGCGAACGCTTCACCATGGACGAGGGGCTTTCCAAGGCCGTCACCAAGGTGTTCGTCGAACTGCACAAGCAGGGTTTGATCTACAAGGACAAGCGGCTTGTGAACTGGGATCCGCGTCTGCAGACGGCAGTGTCGGACCTGGAAGTCGAAAGCATCGAGGTCAAGGGCAACCTCTGGCACATCAAGTATCCGATCGAGGACAGCGACCAGTTCATCACCGTCGCCACCACCCGGCCTGAAACCATGTTGGGCGACACGGCGGTGGCGGTGCATCCCGATGACGAGCGCTATAAGGCGCTTGTCGGCAGACACGCGGTGCTGCCGCTGACCGGGCGGCTGATCCCGATCGTCGCCGACGAATATTCCGATCCGGAAAAAGGCACCGGCGCTGTCAAGATCACGCCCGGCCATGACTTCAACGACTTTGAAGTCGGCAAGCGTCACAAGCTGCCGCTGATCAACCTGATCAACCGCGACGGCACGCTGAACGACGAGGTGCCCGCGCCCTATCGCGGCCTGAGCCGCGAAGCCGCGCGCAAGAAGATCGTGGCCGACCTGGAAAGCGCCGGTCTGCTCGACAAGATCGAGCCCATCACCCATGCCGTGCCGCATGACGAAAAGACCAAGACGGTGGTGCTGGAGCCGTTCCTGACGGAGCAGTGGTATCTGAACGTCGAACCGCTGGCGGCCAAGGCGATTGCCGCGGTGGAGAAGGGCGAAACCACGTTCGTCCCGGAAAACTGGGGCAATGTCTATTTCAGTTGGCTGCGCAACATCCGCCCCTGGTGCATTTCCCGCCAGCTCTGGTGGGGTCATCAGATTCCGGTCTGGTATGACGCGGACGGCAAGATTTACAGCGCTGAAACCGAGGAAGAGGCCATCGCGCAGGCGGGCGGCAAGGCGCTGACGCGGGATGCTGACGTGCTGGACACCTGGTTTTCGTCGGCGCTGTGGCCGTTCTCGACCATGGGGTGGCCTGAGGACACGATCGAACTCAAGCGCTTCTATCCCACCAGTGTGCTGGTCACGGGCTTTGACATCATCTTCTTCTGGGTCGCCCGCATGATGATGATGGGCATTCATTTCCTGGGGGAAGTGCCGTTCCGCACCGTGATGATCCACAACCGCGTGCTGGACGAGCAGGGCGCCAAGATGTCCAAGACCAAGGGCAATGTGGTCGACCCCATCACGCTGATCGACGAGTTTGGCGCCGACGCGCTGCGCTTCACCGTGGCGCTGGCGGCGGGCCAGAGCCGCGACATGCGCATCGGCCCGACGCGGGTCGAGACCAACCGCAATTTCGCGACCAAGCTGTGGAACACCTCGCGTTTCTGCGAGATGAACGGCTGCGTCACCGTGCCGAGTTTCGATCCGGCAGGCGTGAGCGAGACCATGAACAAGTGGATCGTGGCCGAAACCGCGCAGGCGGTGCGGGACGTTACGGCCGCCATCGAAGCGCTGCGCTTCAACGATGCGGCGGGCGCTGCCTATCACTTCGTCTACGATATTTTCTGCGACTGGTATGTCGAGATAACCAAGCCGGTGTTCCAGGCAGGCAGCGATGCGGCCAAGGTCGAAACCCGCGCCACCACCGCCTGGGCGCGCGACCAGATCCTCAAGCTGCTGCATCCCTTCATGCCCTTCATCACCGAAGAGCTGTGGGCCCGCACCAGCGAAACCCCGCGCGATACGCTGCTGGTCGTGGCCGCCTGGCCGGATATCGACATCAAGGCGCAGGCTGCCAAGGCCGAAATGGATTGGGTGATTGACCTGATCAAGGGCATCCGCTCCGTCCGCGCCGAAATGAACGTGCCGGCGGGCGCCAAGATCACCATGCTGCTGACGGCGGCGGATCAGACCGCCAGGGATCGTCTCGCCCGCAACAAGGACGTGATCCTGACCCTGGCGCGCCTGACCAGTGCCGAGGCGGCCAATGCGATCCCCAAGGGCTCGGCGCAGTTCGTGCTCGGCGAGGCGGTGGTGGCGCTGCCGCTGGGTGACGTCATCGATTTTGCCAAGGAACGGGCGCGTCTGGAAAAGGACTTGAAGAAAGCCGAAGACGAAATCGCCCGCTTCGATGCCAAGCTGTCGAATGAGCAGTTCGTCTCCAAGGCGCCTGAAGACGTCCTGACCGAGCAGCGCGAAAAGCGGGCCGAAGCCGCCGCCCTGGCCGTGCGGCTGCGCGAAGCGGTCGTACGACTCCAGCAATAACCCTGATGCGGGCGCGGTTGCAGGCGGGCTGGGTGCTACCTAACTCTCTGGCTTAAGCTTTGCCGAGAGGGCCCCATGCCAAGTCTGTTCGATCCCCTGAAAGCGGGCGCGCTGTCGCTCCCCAATCGCATCATCATGGCGCCGCTGACGCGCAGCCGGGCGACGCCCGACACCCGCGTGCCCACGGACCTGCAGGTGGAATACTACACACAGCGGGCCAGCGCCGGTCTGATCATCTCGGAAGCCACCAGCGTCACGCCGCGCGGCGTCGGCTATGCCGCCACGCCGGGCATCTGGTCGGACGAACAGACCGAAGGCTGGAAGAAGGTGACCAAAGCCGTGCAGGCCGCCGGTGGACGTATCGTGTTGCAGCTCTGGCATGTGGGGCGCATCTCCGATCCGATTTTCCTGAACGGCGAATTGCCCGAAGCGCCCAGCGCGATCCGGCCCAAGGGGCATGTGTCGCTGGTACGTCCGCAAAAGGAATATGAGACCCCGCGCGCGCTGGACCTGTCGGAAATTCCCAAGATCATCGCCGAGTACAAGAAGGGCGCTGAGAATGCCAAGGCCGCCGGTTTTGACGGCGTGCACATCCACGGCGCCAATGGCTATCTGCTGGACCAGTTCCTCCAGGATTCCACCAACCATCGTACCGACGCCTATGGCGGCAGTCTGGAAAAGCGCGCCCGGCTGATGCTTGAAGTCACCGACGCCGTCGCCGAAGTATGGGGCGCGGACCGTGTCGGCATGCATCTGGCCCCGCGCATGGACAGTCACGACATGGGCGACAGCAACCGGCTGGGCACCTTCACCTATGTCGCGCGCGAGCTTGGCAAGCGCGGTCTTGGCTGGATCGCCTCGCGCGAAGCCCATATCGGGCCGGACACCAAACTGGTCGACAGCCAGAACCGCCCCAAGGAGATTGCCAACCCGGAAACCATCGGCCCCAGGTTGAAGGAAGCCTTTGGCGGCACATACATCGCCAACGAAAGCTTTGATCTGGCGGGCGCGCAGAAGGCGCTGGACGAGGGCTGGGCCGATGCGGTGGCATTCGGCAAACTCTTCATCGCCAATCCCGATCTGCCCAGGCGATTCGCGAGCGGCGCGGCGCTCAATGCCTGGGATGCCGGGACGTTCTATGTCGGCGGGTCCAAAGGGTATACCGACTATCCGGCGCTCCAGCCGCAATGATGCCCTGATCCTGAATGGAACTTGTGGGGTTACGGCACGTTTCCTGTTTCGAAGAGGGGAACCCGGCTTTCGCCGGTCCTTGAACAGGAGACTGAACATGAATCGTCTGGCCAAGATTTCTGCCGCTGCTATCATGGTGATGGGCATCGGCACGGTGTCGGCGAATGCCGCCTGCAACAACGACGCCTCGACCGAAACCGTGCTCGGCGCTGGCTCTGGCGCCCTGGTCGGTGGCCTGGCCTCCAACAGCATCGGCGGCGCGCTGATCGGCGGCGTCGCGGGTGGCCTGATCGGCAATACCATCGGGCATTCCAACAATCGTGCCGACTGCCGCCGCGCGGCCCAGCGGCGTGAGTATCGCCGTGAGACCAGCCGCAACTACTACATCGACCGCGAAGGTCGCCGTCACTACTACTACCGTTAAGCTGCAAAGCGTTCGCAAAAACCCCGGAGCCATCCCGCTCCGGGGTTTTTTCATGCCGGCCCTTCATCAGGGCGGGCTTGAACCGGAACCGGCGGCAGGGCCATAGTCCGCCGCTTTTTGACAGGTTCCGTCTGATGAAATTCGACAAATCCAAGCTGCCCTCCCGCCACGTCACGGAGGGCCCCGAGCGCGCGCCGCACCGCTCGTATCTCTACGCCATGGGCCTGACCGAAGAGCAGATTCACCAACCGCTGGTTGGCGTCGCCACCGCCTGGAATGAAGCCGCGCCCTGCAACATCTCGCTGATGCGTCAGGCGCAGGCCGTGAAGAAGGGCGTGGCGGCCAATCACGGCACGCCGCGCGAATTCTGCACGATCACCGTCACCGACGGCATCGCCATGGGCCATGCCGGCATGAAGTCGTCGCTGGCCTCGCGTGACGTGATCGCGGATTCGGTCGAACTGACCATGCGCGGTCATTCCTATGACGCGCTGGTGGCGATGGCCGGATGCGACAAATCC
>CAILUV010000023.1 GCA_903837555.1 uncultured Alphaproteobacteria bacterium | reverse complement strand
AAGCTGCGGCAGGCCGCGCTCGGCGGTGAGAATCTTGGACTGCGTGCCCTTGCCCGCCCCCGGCGGCCCGAACAGGACGAGGTTCACTTGCGAGCCTTTCCAAGCTTCGACTTCTTGAGCAGGCCTTCATACTGCTGCGCCACCAGATGGCTCTGGATCTGCGCCACCGTGTCCATGGTCACGCTGACCACGATCAGGATGGAGGTGCCGCCCAGCGCAAAGCTGAGATTGTACTCGTAGAACATGAATTCGGGCAGCAGGCAGACGAATGTCAGATAAGCAGCGCCGATCACCGTGATGCGGGTAAGCGTGTAGTCGATGAACTGGGCGCTTTTCTTGCCCGGACGGATGCCGGGGAAGACGCCGCCATACTTCTTCAGATTCTCGGCCGTCTCTTCCGGATTGAAGACGATCGAGGTGTAGAAGAACGTGAAGAAGATGATCAGCGCCGCATAGACGACCAGATACATCGGCTGGCCGCGGCTGAGATAGGTGACGATAACTTCCAGCCAGCTCGGCAGGTTCTGCGCGTTGAAGCTGGCGACCGTGGTGGGCAGCAGCAGGATCGAGGACGCGAAGATCGGCGGAATCACGCCCGACACATTGAGCTTCAGCGGAAGGTGCGAGGATTCCCCGCCATAAACCTTGTTGCCCACCTGGCGCTTGGGATAGGTGACGAACAGGCGGCGCTGGGCGCGTTCAAAGAAGACGATGAACGCCACCAGGCCGGCAGCGGCGGCGAAGAAGAACAGCGCCAGGATCGGGCTGATGGCGCCGGTGCGCGCCTGTTCCAGCGTCTGGGCGATGACCTGCGGGAAGCCCGCCACGATGCCGGCGAAGATGATCAGCGAAATGCCGTTGCCGACGCCGCGGCTGGTGATCTGCTCGCCGATCCACATCAGCAGCATGGTGCCGCCGGTCAGCGTAATGACGGCGCCAATGCGGAAGAACCAGCCCGGCTCCATCACGATGGGCGTTCCGCCGCCGAAATGCTCCAGGCCGATGGCGATGCCATAAGCCTGCACGATGGCGAGGGCGACGGTGAAATAACGGGTGTACTGGTTGAGAACCTTGCGGCCCGCCTCACCTTCCTTCTTCAGGGCTTCGAGTTCGGGAAACACGGTCGTCATCAACTGGATGATGATCGAGGCCGAGATGTACGGCATGATGCCGAGGGCGAAAATCGCCATGCGGTTCACGGCGCCGCCGGCCAGGGTGTTGAAAACGTCGAGCAGGCCACTGCCCTGCTGCGCGATCTGGGCCGCCAGCGCCGCCGGGTCGATGCCCGGCATCGGGATATAGGTGCCGATGCGCGCCACGATCAGCGCGCCAAGCGTGAAGAAGATTCGGCTGCGCAGTTCCTTCGCACGGCCGATAGAGCCGAAGTTGAAATTGGCTGCCAGTTGTTCGGCTGCAGATGCCATTCAGGCTGCTCCCAGAAACACCCCGATGATAAGCATCGGTGCCGTCAATGAACCGGGCCTTATATAGGGTTGCCGCCCCGCCCTTACGAGCGGGACGACCCTAAATTCAGGCCTTGCGGGCTTCGCGCTTCTTGGCGGATTCGGCGCGGCGCGTCTGGCGCTTGCCCGGCTCGCCCTTCTTGTTCTTGTAGACCTTCTTTTCGTAGGTCGTCGTCACGCTGCCGCCGGCCTTTTCGATGGCTTCCTTGGCGCCAGCCGAAACACCGGCCACTTCGATGTCGATCTTTGCGGTGATGGAGCCCTTGCCCAGCAGGCGGACGCCGTCACGGCTCTTGTGCACCAGGCCTGCCTTGCGCAGGATTTCCTCGGTGATCTTGGTCTTGATGTCGAGCTTCTTGTTGTCGATCGCCTTCTGGATGCGATTGACGTTCACTTCGGCGAAATCGGTGCCGAAGATGTTGCGGAAGCCGCGCTTGGGCATGCGCATGTGCAGCGGCATCTGGCCGCCTTCAAAGCCATAAACCTTGGTGCCGGTGCGGGCCTTGGCGCCCTTGACGCCGCGACCCGAGGTCTTGCCCAGGCCCGACGAGGAACCACGGCCGACCTTGTGCTTGTGCTTGTGCGCGCCCGGATTGTTGGCGATCTGATTGAGCTTCATCTTACTTGCCTTCTTCGACGATCTCGACGAGGTGCTTGACCGCGTTGATCATGCCGCGAACCGACGGCGTATCTTCCAGCGTGCGGGTGCGGCGGATTTTGCCGAGGCCGAGACCACGCAGGGTCTGGGCCTGGATGTCGGGCTTGCGGTTGGCGCTGCGGATCTGGCGCACCGTAACCGTCTTGCCTTCGTTGCCCTTCTTGGGCGCGGCTTTTTTCTCGGCCATGACTTTTCTCTCTTAACTTATCAGGCGCTGGCGTCGGCGCCGGTGGCGTCTTCGCGGCGGCTGAGGATTTCCGAAACGCTGCGGCCACGGCGCTGGGCCACCATGCGGGGGCTCTGCTGGTTCAGCAGCGCGTCAAAGGTGGCGCGCACCATGTTGTAGGGATTGGAGGTGCCCAGCGACTTGGACACGACGTCGCCAACGCCCAGGGCTTCGAACACAGCGCGCATCGGGCCGCCGGCGATGATGCCGGTACCGGCCGGGGCCGGACGAACCAGAACCTTGCCCGCGCCGTGATGGCCGCGCACTTCGTGATGGATGGTGCGGCCGTCCTTCAGCGGAATCTTGACCAGCGAACGCTTGGCGTCTTCGGTCGCCTTGCGGATGGCTTCGGGCACTTCGCGCGCCTTGCCATGACCGAAACCGACGCGGCCGGCGCCGTCACCGACAACCACCAGCGCGGCGAAAGCAAAACGGCGACCACCCTTCACGACCTTGGCGACACGATTGATGTGCACCAGCTTGTCGATCATGTCGCTGTCGCGGCTTTCCTTCTCGCGGCCACGTCCGCCACGTCCGCGTTCACCGCGATCGCGTCCACCCTCTTTGGGGTCGCGCTGCTGCTGTCCTTCGCGTGCCATATCTTTTGTTCCTTAGAATTCCAGGCCGCCAGCGCGAGCCGCATCTGCGAGCGCCTTGATGCGCCCATGATAAATGTAACCGCCGCGATCGAACATGACCTGGGTCACGCCGGCCTTCTTGGCGCGTTCAGCGATCTTCTTGCCGACATCGCTGGCGGCCTCGACATTGTAGCCCTTGCCCTTGGATTCCTTCTCGTTGGTCGAGGCGGAAGCCACGGTCACGGCCTTCGTATCGTCGATCACCTGGGCATAGATGTGCTTGCCGGAACGGAAGACCGACAGGCGCGGACGGGTGCCGTGCGTGCCGAGGCGGAAACGGGTGCGCGACTGGCGCTTTTTGAAGAGAGCGTTTGTCATCTTACTTCTTCTTGCCTTCCTTGCGGCGGACATATTCGCCTTCGTAGCGAACGCCCTTGCCCTTGTAGGGCTCCGGCGGGCGATAGCCGCGAATTTCAGCGGCGACCTGGCCGACCAGCTGCTTGTTGATGCCCGACACCGAAATCATGGTCGGCTTTTCGGTGACGATCGTGATGCCTTCCGGGATCGGATACGGCACGTCATGGCTGAAACCGAGCTGGAGGTTCAGCACCTTGCCCTGCACCGCCGCGCGGTAACCGACGCCCTGGATTTCCAGCTTCTGGGTGAAGCCGGTGGTCACGCCGTTCACCAGGTTGTTCACCAGCGTGCGCGACAGGCCCCACATCTGGGCGGCCTTCTCCATTTCCTTGCGGGGCGCAACGGTGATCCCGTCATCGCCCAGCGAGGCGGACACTTGCGGAACCAGCTTGACGCTGAGCTCGCCCTTCGGACCCTTGACCTTGACGGTCTGGCCTTCCACCGAGGCGGTAACGCCCTTGGGGAGTGCAACGGGTTTCTTGCCAATGCGTGACATGACGGCTCCTTAGAACACCTGACAGAGAACTTCGCCGCCGACATTCTTTTCACGGGCGCTGGTGTCCGTCATCACGCCCTGCGGCGTGGAGAGGATGGACACGCCAAGGCCCTGACGATGCGGCTTGAGTTCGCTGACAGAGGAATAGACGCGGCGGCCCGGGGTGGAAACGCGCTTGAGTTCGCGGATCACCGGCTGACCTTCGTGATACTTGAGTTCGATTTCCAGTTCCTTGTGGCCCTTGGTTTCGACCTCGGCATAGCCGCGGATGTAACCTTCGGCCTGCAGCACGTCGAGAAGACGGATGCGCAGACGGGAATTCGGAGAATTGATCTTGCTCTTGCGCCGCAACTGGCCGTTGCGGATGCGCGTCAGAAGATCGCCAATCGGATCGATGATCATGTCTTCTCCTTACCAGCTCGCCTTGGTCATGCCGGGGATCTGGCCGAAATTTGAAAGCGAACGCAGCGCGATACGCGACATCTTCACCTTGCGGTAATAGCCCTTCGGACGGCCCGAAAGCTCGCAGCGGTGATGGATGCGAACCTTGGAAGAATTGCGCGGCAACTTGGCCAGCTTCAGACGCGCGGCAAAGCGCTCTTCGGCCGGAACCTTCATGTCGTCTGCAATCTTCTTCAGCTCGGCGCGCTTGGAGGCATACTGAGCCACCAGCTTTTCGCGCTTCTTGTTGCGGTTGATCTGACTTGTCTTCGCCATGGTCTAGCGCCTCAATTCGTGAACGGGAACTGGAAGCCTTCGAGCAGCGCGCGCGCTTCCTCGTCAGTCTTCGCGGTGGTGTTGAACACGATGTCCATGCCCCACACAGATTCCGTCTTGTCGTAGTCGATTTCCAGGAACACGACGTGTTCCTTCATGCCCATCGCATAGTTGCCGCGGCCGTCGAACGACTTGGGGTTGATACCCCGGAAGTCGCGAACGCGCGGCAGCGCCATGGTGATCAGGCGATCGACGAATTCGTACATCACGTCGCCGCGCAGGGTGACCTTGGCGCCGATCGGGAGACCTTCGCGGATCTTGAACTGCGCGATGGCCTTCTTGGAACGGGTCTGGATTGCCTTCTGGCCGGCGATCGCGGTCAGGTCGTTCACGGCCTGTACGATTTTCTTGCCGTCGGAAGCTGCCTCGCCCGCGCCGATGTTCAGCACGACCTTGTTCAGCTTCGGAACCTGAAGCGCGTTCGTGTAACCGAACTTCTTCATCAGCTCCGGCTTGATGGTTTCGGCATAGCGCTTCTTGAAGCGCGGCACATAACCGGCTTCGCGCGCATGCTCGCCGACCTGCACCTGGGTGCCGGCGTTCACTTCGCGGCGCTTGTTCGCCTTGTCCGCCTTCGCCTGGGCCTTGGCGGCTTCCTGCGGATTCTTGCTGCCTGCATCAGACATCGATGACCTCACCCGACTTCTTGGCAAAGCGGACCTTGCGGCCGTCGCTCAGCGTCTTGGTTCCAATGCGCGTCGCCTTGCCCGACTTAGGGTCGACATGCGCGATATTCGAAAGCTGGATCGGCGACTCCTTGGTCACGATCCCGGCCTGCTGGGTCTGGGTCTGGCGCTGATGGCGCTTGACCACGTTGACGCCCTGCACCAGCGCGCGGTTCTCATCCGGAAACACCTTCAGAACAGAGCCCTTCTTGCCCTTGTCGCGGCCCGTGATGACCACCACGCTGTCGCCCTTGCGGATATTCGCGCTCATTACAAAACCTCCGGGGCAAGCGAGATGATCTTCATCTGACCCTTGTTGCGCAGCTCGCGGGTCACCGGTCCAAAGATGCGGGTGCCGATCGGCTCGCCCTGGGCATTGACCAGAACCGCGGCATTGCCGTCGAAGCGGATCAGGCTGCCATCGTTGCGGCGCACGCCCTTTGCGGTACGCACCACCACGGCCTTCAGCACTTCGCCCTTCTTCACGCGACCGCGCGGAATGGCTTCCTTGACCGACACCACGATGATGTCGCCGACGTCGGCATAACGGCGATGCGAACCGCCGAGAACCTTGATGCACATCACGCTCTTGGCGCCGGAATTGTCGGCGACGTCGAGTTCTGTGGACATCTGAATCATGACTTCAACTCCCTATCGCGCCGCTTACTTGCCGACGCGTTCCAGCACTTCCCAGGTCTTCAACTTGGAAAGCGGCCGGCATTCCTGAATACGAACGACATCACCGATCTTGAATTCGCCCTTCTCGTCATGGGCGTGATACTTTTTCGAACGGCGCACGGTCTTGCCCATCACCGGATGGATGAAGCGGCGCTCCACCTTCACAACGATGGTCTTGGCGTTCTTGTCGCTGACGACAGTGCCCTGGAGGATTCTCTTCGGCATGGTCTTAGCCCTTCGCCTGGGCAGCGCGGCGCTGCTCGGTCAACACGGTCTGGATGCGCGCGATATCACGGCGCAGCACGCGGATGCGGCCGGTGTTTTCCACCTGGCCGTTGGCCCGCTGAAAGCGCAGGTTGAACTGCTCCTTCTTGAGGTTCGAGAGCTGGGTGTTCAGCTCGTCGCCGGTCTTGGCGCGCAGTTCCTCGGACTTCGACGTCGCCTTCACGGCGGTCGTCTTCTTGGTCTTGGCGGACTTCGCCGGTTTGGTTTCTTTCTTAGCCATCTCTATTCTCTCACAAGCCGGTGCGGACGACGAACTTGGTCGCGATCGACAGTTTCGCCTGGCCCAGACGCATGGCTTCCTTGGCGGTCGCCAGGTCCACGCCGTCCAGTTCAAACAGGATTCGGCCCGGCTTGACCTTGGCCACCCAGAATTCCGGCGCGCCCTTGCCCGAGCCCATGCGGACTTCGGCAGGCTTCTTGGACACCGGCACGTCCGGGAACACGCGGATCCACACGCGGCCGGCGCGCTTCATCTGGCGGGTAATGGCGCGACGCGCCGCTTCGATCTCGCGCGCGTTCAGGCGTTCCGGTTCCAGAGCCTTCAGGCCATAGGCGCCGAAGGCCAGCTTGGTACCGCCCTTGGCAGCGCCGTTGATGCGGCCCTTGAACTGCTTGCGGAATTTTGTGCGCTTGGGTGACAGCATGGTTCTTCTCTTTACTCGGCGGCGGCAGGAGCGCGCTCGCGCTCACGCGGGCCGCGATTGCCACCTTCGGCAGCTTCAGCCTGGCGCTTCTCGGTGGCGAAGGGATCATGTTCCATGATCTCGCCCTTGAAGATCCAGACCTTGACGCCGCAGGTGCCATAGGTGGTGAAAGCCGTGGAGATGCCGTAGTCGATGTCGGCACGCAGCGTGTGCAGCGGCACGCGGCCTTCGCGATACCATTCCACGCGCGCGATTTCCGCGCCGCCCAGACGGCCCGAGCAGGTGATGCGGATGCCCAGCGCGCCCAGGCGCATGGCGGTCTGCACCGAACGCTTCATCACGCGACGGAACGCAACGCGGCGTTCGAGCTGCTGCGCGATGTTTTCGGCAACCAGCTTGGCGTCGATTTCCGGCTTGCGGATTTCCACGATGTTCAGGTGCACTTCATCGGTCGTGTACTTCTGAACGTCGCTCTTCAGCTTCTCGATGTCGGCGCCCTTCTTGCCGATCACAACGCCCGGACGAGCCGAGTGAATGGTGACGCGGCACTTCTTGTGCGGGCGTTCGATGATGATGCGGCTGACGCCCGCGGCCTTCAGCTTGTCGCTGAGGTATTCGCGGATCTTGATGTCTTCCTGCAGCAGCTTGCCGTATTCCCGCTTGCCCGCATACCAGCGCGAGTCCCAGGTACGGTTGATGCCGAGGCGCAGCCCGGTCGGATTGACCTTCTGACCCATTACTTCTTCTCCTTCGCGGGCTTCTTGGCCGCCGCTTTCTTGGCGGGCGCTTTGCCCGAGGATTTCTTCTTGGCGTCGGCTTTGGGAGCAGCCGCCTTGGCTTCTTCCTTCGCCGGCGCTTCTTCGCGCTTTTCTTCGACGATGATCGTGATCTGGCTGAAGAACTTTTCGATGCCGCCGGCGTTGCCGCGGGCGCGCGCGTGGAAGCGCTTCATCACCAGGTTCTTGCCGACGCTGGCTTCCTTGACCACCAGATCATCGACATCCAGGTCGTGATTGTTTTCCGCGTTGGCGATCGCCGACTGGAGCGTCTTCTTGACGACGCCAGCGATGCGCTTGGGCGAGAAGGTCAGCACGTTCAGGGCGCGATCGACCTTCTTGCCGCGGATCTGCTGCGCCACCAGGTTGAGCTTGCGCGGGGAGACGCGGATGTTGCGGGCAACGGCCATCGCCTGATGATCCGCCAGCACGCGCACGCGAGATTCCTTGCCCATTACGACCTCTTCGCCTTCTTGTCGCCGCCACCGGTGTGGCCGTGGAAGGTACGGGTCGGCGAGAACTCGCCGAGCTTGTGACCAACCATGTCTTCGGTCACCAGCACGGGAATGTGCTTGTGGCCATTGTAGACGCCGAACGTGACGCCCACGAACTGCGGCAGAATGGTGGAACGGCGCGACCAGGTCTTGATCACATCCTTGCGACCGGACGAACGGGCCGCTTCCGCTTTCTTCAAAATGTAGCCGTCGACAAACGGGCCTTTCCAGACAGAACGGGTCATGTGCTTGCCTTGCCTTTACGCGTGCGCACGATGAACTTCGTGGTGCGCTTGTTTTTACGGGTCTTGGCGCCCTTGGTGGGCTTGCCCCAGGGGGTAACCGGATGACGGCCACCCTTGGTGCGGCCTTCGCCGCCGCCGTGCGGATGGTCGATCGGGTTCATGGCGGTACCGCGAACGTGCGGGCGCTTGCCCTTCCACACGTTACGGCCGGCCTTGCCGATCACTTCGTTCATGTGGTCGGGGTTCGACACAGCGCCCACAGTCGCCATGCAGGTCAGCGGGATTTTGCGCACTTCCGACGAATTCAGACGGATCAGCGCGTAACCGGCATCGCGGCCCAGATACTGGGCATAAGCGCCGGCGGAACGGGCCACCTGGCCACCCTTGCCCGGCTTCATTTCGATATTGTGGACGATGGTGCCGACCGGCATCGCGCCCAGCGGCATCGCATTGCCGACCTTCACGTCGACTTTTTCGCCGGAGACGATGGTGTCGCCGACATTCAGGCGCTGCGGCGCCAGGATGTAGGTCTGCTTGCCGTCCTTGTACTTCACCAGTGCGATGAAGGCGGTGCGGTTTGGATCGTATTCCAGACGCTCGACCGTCGCGGGCTCATTGAAGCGGTTGCGCTTGAAGTCGATCAGGCGATAGCGCTGCTTGTGACCGCCACCCTGATAGCGCACCACGATGCGGCCGGTATTGTTGCGGCCGCCCTTGGAGGTCTTGCCTTCGGTCAGCGCCTTGACCGGACCGCCCTTGTGCAGGCTGGAACGATCGATCAGCACCAACTGGCGGGTGCCGGGAGTCCTGGGCTTATAATGTTTCAGTGCCATGTTTACAGACCCGTCGTGATGTCGATCTGGTGACCGTCTTCCAGGGTCACGATCGCTTTCTTGATGTCCGAACGCGTGTAGATCTTGCCGCGGGCGGCCTTGCGCTTGCCCTTGACCACGATCGTGTTCACCGACTTCACCTTGACCTTGAACAGGTCGGCAACCGCCTTGGCGATCGCAGGCTTGGTGGCGTCCAGCGTGACGCGGAACACGACCTGGTTGGCTTCGGTCATGCGCGTCGCTTTTTCGGTGATCACCGGCGACAGGATCACATCATAGTTGATGCTCATGACAGACGCGCCTCGATCGCTTTGATGGCGGCAGTGGTCAGGACCAGCTTGTCGCTCTTCATGATGTCATAGACGTTGATGCCAGCGACCGGCAGCAGCGCGACGTCGGCCAGGTTGCGCGCGGAGAGCTGGAAGTTCTTGTCGAACTCGCCATCGATCACCAGGGCGCGGCCCAGATTCATCTTGCCGAACTGCTTGGCCAGGGCGCCGGTCTTGGCTTCCTTGGTCTTGGCTTCGTCCAGCACGATGATCGAACCGGCCTTGGCCTTGGACGACAGAGCGTGCTTGAGGCCAAGCGCCTTGATCTTCTTGGGCAGGTCGAACTCGTGGCTGTGCGACACCGGGCCCATGGCCTTGGCGCCACCGACGAACAGCGGAGCTGAACGGGCGCCGTGACGGGCGGTACCGCCGCCCTTCTGCTTGCCCAGTTTGTGCTTGGTGCGGTTGATCTCGCCGCGCGTCAGCACCTTGTGCTGGCCGCTGCGGCGCTTGGCGAGCTGCCACACCACCACGCGCTGGATCAGGTCCTGGCGGGGCTCCAGGCCGAAGATGGCGTCGTTCAGTTCGACGTCGCCAGCGGCCTTGTTGTCGAGATTGAGGACTTTGCTTTTCATGACTTACGCCTCAGCCTTCGGTTCTTCGGCGGCCGGAGCGGCAGCGGCGGGAGCCGCGGCAGCGCCAGCGCGCTTCTTGACGGACGCGGGGCTCGGCAGATCCTTGTGCGGACGCTTGACGGCATCGCGCACCATCACCCAGCCACCCTTGGAGCCCGGCACCGCGCCGCGAACCATGATCAGGCCGCGTTCGACATCGACCTTCGCCACTTCCAGATTCTGGGTGGTGATGTTGTCGGTGCCGTAATGGCCGTGCATCTTCTTATTCTTGAAGGTCTTGCCCGGATCCTGGCGACCACCGGTACCGCCCAGCGAACGGTGCGAGATCGACACGCCGTGCGAGGCTTCCAGACCGCGGAAGTTCCAGCGCTTCATCGCGCCGGTGAAACCGCGGCCGATGGTGACGCCGGTGACGTCCACCTTCTGGCCGGCCACGAAGTGGTCAGCCTGGAGGGTGTCGCCGACTTCCAGCATGGACTTTTCATCAACGCGGAATTCCGCGAGCTTCTTGCGAGGCTCGATTTCCGCCTTGGCGAACTGGCCACGTTCGGCCTTGTTGGTGTTCTTCGGCTTGGCAAAGCCCGAGCCGAGCTGAACGGCCGTGTAGCCGTCTTTTTCCTGCGTACGGACCGCCGTGACGGCGCAGCCGTCCAGCTTCAAGACCGTGACCGGGACATGGGTGCCGTCTGCCAAAAACAGACGGGTCATACCGATCTTCTGCGTGATGACGCCTGTGCGCACCTGACGCTCCTTACAACTTGATTTCGACGTCCACACCGGCAGCCAGATCGAGCTTCATCAAAGCATCGACGGTCTGCGGCGTGGGCTCGATGATGTCGAGCAGACGCTTATGCGTCCGGATTTCGAACTGTTCGCGGCTCTTCTTGTCGACATGCGCCGAGCGGTTCACGGTGAAACGCTCGATGCCGGTCGGCAGCGGGATCGGACCACGGACCTGGGCGCCTGTGCGCTTGGCCGTATTGACGATTTCCCGCGTCGAATTATCGAGAATCCGATGGTCGAAGGCCTTAAGCCGGATGCGGATATTCTGACTTTGCATTGGTTTGATCCTTCGATCCCGGCAGCTCTTACTTAATGATCTTGGCGACGACGCCGGCGCCGACGGTACGGCCGCCTTCGCGGATGGCGAAGCGCAGCTTTTCTTCCATCGCGATCGGAACGATCAGCTCGACTTCCACCGAGATGTT